>CAZNGD010000089.1:0-7808 GCA_964572295.1 uncultured Verrucomicrobiota bacterium | reverse complement strand
GCCCAACCACCAGAAAAAGAAAAAGTAAGGCGCTTGCCCGGATGGGCGTGGCGGCTGGTGGCGGCGGCGGGTTAGAGCGCGGGCGGCTGCAGGGCGGTGTCCTGCGCGCGGCGGAATTCAACGGCTTTGACCATCACTTCCGCCAGCGAGTGGCAACTGAGCTTGCGTTTGATGTTGCCGCGATGAACTTCCACAGTGCGGCCGCTGAGGCCAAATTGCTCGGCGATATCGCGCGTGGTGAGGCCGCTGCCCATGGCGGACAGGATTTCGCTTTCGCGGGCGGTCAGCGCCTCGAAGCCGTTGATGGTCTTGCCGGCGCCGTCGGCCGGGCCCGCCAGCAGGGCGGCGACGGCCGGGCTCAGGTGCGTGCCGCCGGCCAGCACCGTGCGCAGCGCGGCCACGAGGGTTTCTTCGGCTTGATCCTTCATGACGTAGCCTTGCGCGCCCGCCCGCAGGGCCTTATCGGCATAGAGGTCTTCATCGTGCATGGAAAGCACGAGAATCTTGCCGGCATAGCCCTTGGCACGCGCCTCGCGAATCCAATCGAGCCCGCTTTGATCGCGCAGCGAAAGATCGAGCACCACCCCGGCGGGATTCAGTTCCAGCACGGCGGTCAGGCCCTCGGCGTAGGTACCGGCTTCGCCGACGATGGTGAAATCGCTTTCGCGCGTGAGCAGCGCGGCGAGGCCTTGGCGCACGATGGCATGATCATCCACCAAGAGCAGCGAGTAAGGCGTGGCGGGTGGCATGGACAATCAATCACGCTCCGCGCGCGGGTCGCGGCCCATCAGTTCCACCACCGCATCCTTGGGCCGCTTGCCCTGGTGCAGGATGGCATCCACCTGCGCGATGACCGGCACGGCCACGCCCAGTTCGCGGGCGAGAGCCAAGGCGGTGCTGCTGGTCCAAACCCCCTCGGCCACCTGTTCCATACCGCGCAGAATATCGGCCAGCGTTTCGCCGCGGCCCAAGCGTTCGCCAACGCCGCGGTTGCGGCTTTGCGGGCTCATGCACGTGACGAGCAAATCACCGATGCCGCTCAACCCCTGGAAGGTCTGGGGATGCGCGCCAAGCGCCACGCCGAAGCGGGTCATTTCGGCCAGCCCGCGCGTGATGAGCGCGGCTTTGGCGTTATGGCCAAAGCCGAGGCCATCGCACACGCCAGCGGCCATGGCGATGACGTTCTTCAACGCGCCGCCCACTTCCACGCCGCAGACATCGTCGCTGGTGTACACCCGGAACGTCGCGCCGGTGAACAGTTCTTGAGCGCGCGCGGCCAGAGCGGCATTGGCGCAGGCAATGGTGACGGCCGTCGGTACCCCGCGCGCGGTTTCGGGCGCGATGCTCGGCCCGGAGAGCGCGGCGGGTTGTGCCACGTCCCAAATGGACGTGAGCAGCGTGCTGATCCGCTCGCGCGTGTCTTCGGCAAAGCCCTTGGTGGCGCTGATCACCAACGGGGAGCCGGCCGCGCGCAAGGCCGGCGCAAACCGGGTTAGCGTGGCGCGCACGTATTGCGAGGGCACCACCAGCACCACCGCTTCCGCGCCGGCCAGCGCGGTGGCCGGATCGGCGGTCCAGCTCACGTTTGCGGGCAGCGGCACGCCGGGCAAAAACTTGGGGTTGGCGCGGGTTTGGCGCACCGTGTCCAGATACTCGGCGTTGGGGCCCCAGACGGTGGGGGCATGGCCGTTGCGGGCCAACGTCAGGGCCAGCGCCGTCCCCCAGCCGCCATCGCCGATCACCGCCACCTTCATGACGCGGGCGGCTCCTGCTGTCCGACCACAATTTCGTTGGTCACCGTGGCGGGGGCGGCGCCCTTGTCATAGGGCGTGGTCAGATAGACGTGCTTGATCCAGGAATTGAAAAACTCATTCCGGTTGGCGCGCCAGGTATTGACCGGGTTTTGTTCATCCAGATTTTCAAGCGGGCCGACATCGGCGCGGGCCTTGAGGCGGTCGCGCTGCGCTTCGGCCAGCAGGCGGCTGGAGTTATACTCCTGATGCCCCAAGTGCATGATGATCTGATGGTCGGGGGTTTCAAAAATCGTGTAGCCGCCTTGGTTGGCGTGGGCCAGCAACCGCACCTTGCCGGCGGTGGCGGCGGCTTCGAGCACCTCATCCGCCACGCCGGAGTGGCGGCTCTGCGGGCACCAGAAGACATCATCGAGCCCGCCCATGATGGGATGGTCCGGCACGAGGTTGCGCGTGGGATACACCCCGAAGATTTTTTGCGGGTACTTCATTTTTTCGAGGCCCAGATATTTGGCCAGGGCCAGGCCGCCCCAGCAAATGCCCAGCAGGCTGGTGCCGCCGCGCATGGCGGCATCGAAGATGCCGCAAAGTTCCGGCCAATAGGTCACCTTTTCCCACGGCAATTCTTCGACCGGCGCGCCGGTCACAATCAGGCCATCGAGCACGGCCACGGACCGCGCCCATTCAAAGGGCAGATAATTTTTGTTCAGGTGGGCCTGGTCGGAACTGCTATAGGAATGATTGCTCAGCCGAATCCAGACGGGGATGATTTGCAAAATGCTGCGGCCCATCGGCGCGAGCAGATTGAACTCATAGTCCTCCGCGCGCGGCATGATGTTCAGAATGCCGATGTTCAGCGGGCGAATATCCTGCCGTTCCGCGGCCTCCTCGCTGAGCCAGGCCACATGGTGCTGTTGGAACAACGGCTTCAGCCGATGATTGGGCGACAAACGAATGGTCACGGGTTCTTCCTCACAAACCGATTATCCTGCCACCGGGCGGCGGGGGCTGTCCACCTTAGAAGTATAGATCGCGCTCGCCCGCGACCGTGCGTTGGTAGTTCGCCCAAAACGTGGGCCACGCGCGCGGCTGCTGCCGGCGGACTTCTGCCAGCTCGCGCTCCAACAGCGCCTCGCCCACGGCCTGGGTTTCCGGCGTGGCAAAGTCATCGAGCCATTCCTTGAAGGTCAGGATGGCATTGAGCTTGCAGAACTTGCCTTCGGCGCCGGTCCGCAGCAGATCCATGATGCACTTGCCGGTGCGCCCGCAGCGGTAGCCTGCGGTGCAGAAGCTGGTGATGTGCCCCGCGTGCGCCCACTCGCGCACCACTTCGTCGAGGCCGCGCGGATCGCCCAGCAAAAATTGCTGGCGTTCGCCTTTTTGTTTTTCCTGGCCGTCGGCATAGGCGCCCACGCCCACGTTGGAGGCGGCATCCATTTGGGTGACGCCCAAGGGCAGCAGGCGGCGCCGCATGGCCGGGGTTTCGCGGGCGGTGATGATGAGCCCCGCGTAGGGCACGGCCAGCCGCGCCAGCACCACCAGGCGCTCAAAATCATCATCGCTCACCCGCCACTGCGATTGCCCAATGAACGGCGTATTGACCGCCGGCTCCAGCCTCGGGAACGACAGCGTGTGCGGGCCGATGCCGCAGAACCGCTCCATTTCGATGGCGTGCGCCTGCTGGCCGAGCAATTCGTAACGCCAATCGGTCAGGCCGTAGAGCGCGCCGATCCCGTTGTCGTCAATTCCCGCCTCCTGGGCGCGGTGCATGGCGTAGAGCCGCCAGCGGAAATCGCTCTTGATCGTGCCTGCGGGATGCAGGCGCGCGTAGGCGCGGCGGTCATAGGTTTCCTGAAAAACCTGGAAGGTGCCCAGCCCGCATTCGTGCAGCACCTTCAGCTCGGCCACGCTCATCGGCGCGGCGTTCACGTTCACGCGGCGGATTTGCCCCATGCCGCGGCGGGTGGGCACGCGCACGGAATAGACCGTGCGAATGCTCTCCGCAATGTAATCCACGCCCGATTCCGGGTGCTCGCCATAGACCACGATCAGCCGCTTATGCCCGAGCTTGCCGGCCAGCGCCTCGGTTTCGGCGCGCACCGCCGCCATATCCAGCACGCGCCGCTCGACGGCCGGATTGGAGCGGCGCAGGCCGCAATAGACGCAGTCGTTGACGCACTTGCTGCTCATGTAGAGCGGCGCGAACGTCACAATGCGGTTGTCGTACACCTTCTGTTTGATGGCCCCCGCCGCCGCACGCATGGCGGCCCACAGTTCGGGATCACGCACACGCAGCAGCGTGGCCAACTCGACAAGAGTCAGCGTCTGGATCGCCAATGCCTTGGCGATGATCTCCCGCACCGCGCCCGCCGCCGGTTCAGCCGTTATGGCGAGCAGGTCCGTGATGGCGGCATCGGGAATGAAATCCTGTCCGGATGCCGGCAGATATTTCTCGATTTCCCCGGGAATAATTCGCTCCCGCTGCCACTGTTTATTTTCGACCGCCAACATGAGCCAACACAATCCTTTCCACCGACTCGCGCGCGCGACAACCGCTTGGCTCCCGGCCACGCGGCGGGGTAAAACGATTTTTATCGGATTAACCATCAAACGTACTCCATCCCGCCGCGTTTCTCAACTGGTTCACGGTTCTCTTTTTCTTGTCAAACCCATGCTGCGCCCCTACTCTCTCCGGGCAACAACGCACAAAAGGAAACTTCATGAACACCCCCGCCCCCCCTCCGAATCCCCTGCGCACAGCCATGCTCATCATGTTGCCGATCATTGGGATTCTGCTCGCCATCATTATCGCCTTGGTCATGCGCAAGCCGCACGACAACGCCCGCGTCACCGTGGTGGTCACCGATGGCCAGCCCGGCCTGGATGTCAACACCGGCGCCATTCTCGATGCCACCGTGACCGACCAACCCGTGCTGCCGCGCATGGGCTACCGCTATAAGGTATTTGTGGATGATGAAAGCGATGACCGTTCTTCCGGCATTGCCAAAATCGGCGGCCGCACCACGTTCATCCCCGGCGCCCGCCGTGGACAAACCGCCATTGTGGATGTCACCCGGGTGCGCGACCGCGCCGTGGATGCCATCATGGTCAAGGTGCTTTCCGAAGTGGCCCTGCCGCCCAAGGTGCTGCGCGCGGCCTTCGTGCCCCCCCCGGGCGATTCCGCCGGCCACGTGATTCCCGGCGCCGAAATGGATGTGGTCATCACCGAAGCCTCCGCGCGTAATCCCGAAGCCGAGGGCGTGGCGAAAGTCAGCGGCCTCGTGGTCTTTGTGCGCGGCGCCACGCAAATCGGCGAGCGCGTCAATGTCTGCATTACCGAACGCCGCGAAAAGATGGCCTTCGCCATGCTGACCGGCAAACCCGCTGGCGAAGGCCCGCTGCCCTCGGCCGCGCCGGACCGCCCCGCCTATACCCCGCCCCCGGGCGACCCCGTTGTGGTCGGCGCCGAAATGGATGTGCAGATCACCGAGGCTTCCGAAAAGAATCCCGACACCGAAAACGTCGCGCGGATTGGCGGCCTGGTAGTGTTTGTGAAAGGCGTCACCACCATTGGCGAGCGCGTCAACGTACGGATCGTGGAACGCCGGCCCAAAGCCGCCTTTGCGGAAGTCACCGGCAAGCCCGCAGGCACCGCGCCGCTAACCACGCGGGCCGGCGGCGATCTGGCCCGGCGCGCCTCCTACCCCCCCCCGGCCGATGACCCGGCCCGCCACGTCATCCCCGGCGCCGAAATGGATGTGGTCATCACCGAAGCCTCCGAAAAGAATCCCGGCACCGAAGGTGTCGCGCGCATCGCCGGCCTCGTCGTCTTTGTGGATGGCGCCACCACCATCGGCGAGCGCGTCAATGTCCGCATCGTCACCCGGCGCGAACGCATGGCCTTTGCGGAAGTCACCGGCAAGCCCGCGGGCGACGGCCCCCTGCCGACCGCCGCCGCAAGCGCCCCGCCCCCCCCCCGCCCCTATGTGCCGCCCGCGAATGATGCCACGGCGTTCATCGTGCCCGGCGCCGTGATCAGCGCCACCATCAGTGAAGCCTCCGAAAAGAATCCCGACACCGAAGGTGTCGCGCGCGTCGCGGGCCTGGTCGTCTCCGTTCAGGGCGCCACCACCATCGGCGAGACCGTCAACGTCCGCATCACCGAACGTCGCCGGAGCATGGCCCTTGGCGCGGTAACCAGCGACCCCGTCACCGCCCAGCCCGCCGACTAACCCGAATTTCCGCCCCCAGCCCCGGAGGAAGCCATGGCTCAAACTCTTACCAACGAAACCAATCTTCGCACCCGGCAAGCGGCCCTCGAACGCGAACTGCTGTGGCTCAAGCGCATTCGCGTCATCGAGTGGGGTGGCGCCATCCTGTTCGCCCTGATCGGGCTGGCCCTGCGCCAGATGGGCGTGTCTGCGGCCAGCTTTGTGCTCTTCATCGCGGGCGTGCTGGTCTTTCTGGCCCTCGGCCATGAAGCCCGCCGCCGCGAACAAATCGCCGACCTGGCCGACACCGCCAACCTGCGCGAAGTGAAGGAAAAGTTCGCCCAACTGCTCGACGAAAAGTTGGCCAACGACCATTACGTGCTCAACGACCTGCACCTGATCGTCGGCCGCGAAAAGTGCTGGATTGATCACCTCGTCGTGGCCCCCTCCGGGATGTTCGTCATTGATATTCTGAACTGGGACGGCACGATTGTCGGCGACACCGGCAAACAGGTTCACACCTGGAAAATCCGGACCCCCGACGGCAAGGTGCGCCCCGCGCGCAATCCCGTCGGCCGCACCTTGCGCGGCCGCCGCATCCTCGGCAACTGGCTCAAGGGCACCAACCTGATTTGGGAACGCGTTTTTCCGCTGGTGGTCCTCGCCAATCCCGAGGCCGACATTCAGGTCACCAACGCCGCGCGGCGCGTCTTTACCCCCGCGCAAGCCGTCACCTTCATCAACGACTTCTGCTTCGAGAAGCCGGTGCTCTCCAACGCCGAAGTCGAAAAGTTGGCCAACGGTCTCAACCAGCATACCGCCGGCGCGTGAGCGCCGGGCCTGGCCCATGGCCAAGATTCTCCGCAATGAAAGCAGCCTGCGCCGGCGCCAGGAGGCCATCCGGCGTGAATTGGAGTTTCGCCAAATCACGCGCATCATCGCCTGGAGCATCGTGCTGGCCATTGCCGTGTGGGGCCTGCTGACCACCATCCGCAACGGCAGCTTTGCCGGGGTCATCGTGGCCGGGGTCGTCATCATGCTCGGCGCCGGCTACGAAATGCGCCTGCGCGAAATCGAAAAGGAAATCCGCAACATCGAAGGCGGCCGCCGGGGCGAACAAAAAATGGCCGAACGCCTCGCCGAGCAACTCGCCGACGACCATCTCATTCTCAACGATCTCGACTTGCGCATCGCGCACGAACGCGGCCAAATAGACCACCTCATCATTGCCCCCTCCGGCATCTACGTCATGGAATCCAAGTATTGGGCGGGCGTATTGCGCGGCGAAGCCGATGCCGCCACCTGGACCCAGCGCCGGCCCAACGGCCTCACCCGGCGCGTCAAAAGCCCCGTGCAGCAATGCGAACGCCAGCGCCGCATGTTCATCACCCTGCTGGCCAAGCGCGTCCCCGATGACCACGTGCACGCCATGGCCGTCTTCACCCATCCCGCCGTGGAACTCCACATCACCAACGGCCAAAATCGCGCCTTCCTCATCCGCGACGCCATCCACTACATCAACGACCGCTGCTTTGCGCCACCCGTACTCACTCCCGCGCAAGTGCAGGAAATCGCCGACTCCGTCCTGCGCCAGCAGGCCTGAGTTGAGTTCCGCATTGGGACACCCCACAATTTTGACTGTTCTTGTCGGGCTCTTGTCGGGCGGGAAGGGTTGAGGGATGAAACCTTCCCGCCGGGAAAGTCTGGAAGGTCCGCGACCATTCCGGCCCGACAACCCAACCGGAATCGGTTTTTGGAGCCAGGCCCCCCCCCCCCGGCCGGGGTTGAGGGCCCGGTAAATGGCCCGCGGGGGCGGGGGGGCCGGAATCCGGGCGGTGTGGACGTC
>CAZNGD010000088.1:0-7927 GCA_964572295.1 uncultured Verrucomicrobiota bacterium | reverse complement strand
GGGAAAGTTCCGTTAAGCGGGTGGGGCTGGGCGCGATGCTGGTGGAGGCCGTGCTGGCGGTTTTGGCGCTGGCGACGGTGATGATTCTGGTGGAGAAACCGACGTTGTCGCCGCCCGCGATTTTTGCGGCGGGCATTGAGCGGTTCTTCCGGCCGCTGGGTGTGCCGGAGGGGTGGATGATGTCGCTGGCGATGTTGGCGGTGAGCACGTTTGTGCTGACCACGCTGGATACGTGTACGCGGTTGTGCCGGATTATCCTGCAGGAGCTGACGGGGTTCGGGTCGGAAACCACCGGCAAGCGAATTCTCTCGACGATGGTGGTGCTGGCGCTGCCGGCGTATGTGGTGTTCCAGGAAATCCCGGGGGCGGGGGGACAGTTGATGCCGGCGTGGCGGGCGATTTGGCCGGCGTTCGGCGCGACGAATCAACTGATGGGCGCGCTGGCGCTGTTGATGGTGTATGGCTGGCTGCGCAAAGAGGGCAAGTCCGCGTGGTTTGTCTGGCTGCCGATGGTGTTCATGTTTGTGACCACGATGCTGGCGCTGGCCCAGATTGTGTGGCGTAACTTCCAGCAGGGCGGCAGTCACCTGATCGGCGGCTTGAGCGCGGTGCTGCTGGCGCTGGCGGCGGTGGTGCTGGTGGATGTCGCGGTGCGCGTGGTGCGTCAGTGGTCGCCGCTGTTCCGCCGCGGTTGATCCGCGGGCCTGCCGCAACCCGCCTGCGGCCCGGCGGCGGGTCATTTTTGGGGTTGCGGATGGCGATGGGGTCGGGGAGAATCGCGCGGCATGATGGAAGCTGAACAAAATGCGCGCGTGCCGGATGTCCCGGATTGGCACTGGGGGCACCTGGCGTTGTTGCTGGTGGTGGTGGCGACGTGGCTGGCGCTGACCGGCCTGAACATCTGGCTGGGGGAGCTGAATCAGGATGAGGGGTGGTATCTGTATGCCGCGAAACAAATGGGGGAGGGGCAGTGGCCTTACCGCGATTTTGCCTTCACCCAGGCGCCGATGCTGCCGCTGGTGTATTCGTGGGTGTACGGGTGGGTGAAGAGCTATGGGCTGCTGGGCGGCCGCGCGGTGACGTGGGGGTTCGGCACCCTGGGGATGTTGTTTGCGGTGTGGCTGGCCATGCGGGCCGGGCCACGGCGCGCGCGCCGCTTCACGGGCGGGCTGTGTTTTATCCTGATTGCCATCAACGTGTACCAGTCGTATTTCACGACGCTGGTCAAAACGTATTCGCTGGCCAGCCTGTTTTTGTCCGCCGGGCTGCTGGCTTTGGCCCATGTGGGGCCGCGCCATGGATTCCGGGCCGCCACGTCGGCGGGCTTTTTGCTGGCGGGTGCCGCCGCCACGCGCATCTCGCTGGGCGCGTCGTTGGTGGTGGGCGGGCTGTACCTGTTCGTTTGTCGCCGCCGCCTGCGCCGGTGGGCGTGGCTGGATTTTGCGTTGGGCGGGCTGCTGGGCTTGGCGGTGACGTTTCTGCCCTTCATGATGCTGGGGCGCGAGGGCTTTCAGTTCGGCGTGTTGGAATATCACACGCTCCGCGAGTCCGGCCCGTGGCTGGTGCAGTTGGCCTACAAGCTGGGCTGTCTCTCGCGGCTGGGGCAGGCGTATTTCCCGGCGGCGGCGGCGGGGTTGGCGTTGCTGATGCTGGCCGGGCGCTACGTGGTGTTGCGCCGGAAACCGGAATGCGCCCAGGGCGAAGACTCGCCGCGCTATGCCGGGCCGGAGGACATCGCGCCGTGCTTCAACACGTTTTTGTGGGTGACGGTGTTCGTGTTGGCGCTGGTGCATTTGGCCGCGCCGTTTCCGTACGATGATTATCAGGCGCCGATTTATCCGGTGTATTGCGCGGCCTTGACCGCCACGGCCGCGCGCTGGTGGCTGCGCGAGGAAAGCCGCCGCTTCGGCGAAACGCCGCCCTGGCGCGGGCTGCGGCGGTTGGCCATCCTGGTGGTGGCGTGGCTGCTGTGCAGTCTCTACGCATTTTCATCGCCGCAGACGCAAGGCTGGTTTGTGGCCGGGCGCGACCGCATCTGGTGGCGGCTGCGCACCCAAAGTCCGCTGGGCCAGTTGCGCGACACCGCGCAATGGATCCGCCAGTTGAACCAGCCCACCGGCGCGCAGGTGCTGCTGACGCAGGACACCTATCTGGCCGTGGAAACCGGCCTGGACGTGCCCCCCGGCATGGAGATGGGACCATTCAGCTACTACCCCGATTGGCCGCGCGAAAAGGCGGAAAAAATCGGCGTGCTGAACCGCGACATGTTGCAGGAGCTGCTGGCCACCCAGACCAACGCGCCGATTGCCGCCTTCAGCGGCTACAGCCTGGCCATCCGTTCCCCGGAAGTGGAAGCCGTCACACGCGAAGACCAGCAGGCATTCGCCGACATTTTGGCCGCGCGCTATGAGCATGTGGAATCCATCCCCGGCTTTGGGCAGGCGGGCACCACGCTGGAATTGTGGCGGCTGCAACAGGTGGAAGCGGAGTGGACCCCGCCGGTGGAGACACCCGAGGAATGAAGCTCTCCATCATTGTCCCGGCCTATAACGAGTCGGAACGCATTGGCGCCATGCTGGCGGCCTATCTGCCATTTTTTGCGGAGCGCCATGGCGACCAGTTTGAGCTGATTGTGTCCATCAACAACACCACGGACAACACGGCGGAGATCGTCCGCACGTGGCAGGCGCGCTATCCGCAGGTGCACCTGTTGGACGAACCGCGCCCCATCGGCAAAGGCGGCGCGATCATGGTCGGTGGCGCGCAGGCGCGCGGCGACTACATCGGGTTTGTGGATGCCGACGGCGCGACCCCTCCCGCCGCCTTTCAGGATTTGGTGGAAAAGATCGGATCGGCCGGATTGATCATCGCGTCGCGGCGGCTGCCGGGCGCGGTGGTGAGTCCGCGGCAACCGCGGACGCGCCGCGTGGCCTCGTGGATTTTCAACTGGCTGGTGCGGCGGCTGTTCAAATTGAAAATCACCGACACCCAATGCGGCGCCAAATTGATGACCGCCGCCGCCTGGCGCGACATCATGCCCAAGATCGGCCTGACCAAGTGGGCGTTCGATGTGGATGTGCTGTTCCAGACCCGGCGCGCGCGCTATCCCATCAGCGAAGTGCCCACCATCTGGCGCGATGTGGCCGGCTCCAAATTGCGGGTGGGGCGGGTGTCGTTCCAAATGTTTTTGGCCATTTGCCGCCTGCGCCTGTTGTACTCACCCCTGACGTGGGTGGTGACCGTGTACGACCGGGTGCTGGGACGGGTCATTCACCTGCCCCCGGATGCGCGATGAAGTGGAATTGGGCCAAGCATGATGAAGGCGGGCTGGTGCGCCACGGCCTGCTGCTGGTGGTGGCCACCTTCCTCGGCGCGCTGTGCAATGCGGTATTGCACATGGCGCTGGGGCGGCTGCTGCCCAACGCGGAATATGGCGCGTTCATCGCCATGCTGGGGTTGATCATGGTGGTCGCCATGCCCATGCTGGCGCTGCAAAACACGCTCGCGCATTTTGTGTCGCACTTTGCGCAGGAAGGGCGCGCCACGGCCATTCGTCCGCTCTTCTTTCACTGGGCCAAAATTTTCACGGCGCTGTCGGTGATCCTGGTGGCGGCGGCGTGGTTCGGGCGCGGGCGGTTGGCGGCCATCTGGCAGGTGTCGCCGGGGCTCATTGTGCTGACGTTTGTGGTGCTGGCGCTCAGTTTGTGGATGTATCTTTTTCAGGGGCTGCTGCAAGGTCGGCAATGGTTCGTGTGGCTGGCGTGGGCGCCCCAGGCCTGGGGCGTGGTGCGGCTGGTGCTGGGCGTGGGGTTTGTCTATTGGCTGGCGGCGACGGCATTCGCCACTTTGGCGGCGCAGGGATTCGGGGTGCTGGCGGTGCTGGCGTTGGGCATGCTGGCCACGCGGCGGATGCGGCTGCCGCGCGGCACCGAGCGCATTCGCCCCACCGAGACCTACCGCTATCTGGGCGCGGCGGTGTTTTGTCTGGCCGGCTACGCGATGCTGATGAATCTCGATACCACGCTGGCCAAATTGTATTTCGACCAGGAAACCGCCGGGCTGTTCGCCAAGGCGGCCACCATCGCGCGCACCGCCGTGTTTTTGCCCGTGCCGGTGGCCGCCGCGCTGTTCCCCAAAGTGACGACAACCGGCGAGCTGACCGATGTGAGCTGGCGGCTGCTGCTGCGCGGGCTGGCGTTCTCCGGGCTGCTCATTGCCGCCGTGGTGGGCGTGTGCCTGCTGTGGCCCGCGCTGCCCTGGACCATCCTCTATGGCCGCTGGACGGTGGCGGATGCCGCGCTGGCCGCGCAACTGACGCGGGGCATGGTGCTGGCGATGTGCCCGCTGGCGATGGTTTATCTGATGCTCAACTTCGAGATGGCGCAACGCCGCTTCTGGTGGTGCTACGCCCTCGTGCCCTGCGGCCTGACCTATGTGGGCGGGGTGGCGCTGTTCCATGAGCGGCCGATTCAAATCGCCATGCTGCTGGGCGGGTTGAATCTGCTGGCAGCCATCTGGCTGACCACCGGCATTTGGACGCAGCGTCGCCGCGGGTAGGGAGTCGCGCTTCCCGATGAATCGTTCGGCATTTGCCAGCAAGTGGTGGACCTTGGCCGTGGTGGGGTCGGGCACCTTCATGTCGGCCTTGGATACCAGCGTGGTCAACGTCGCGCTGCCGGTCATCAGCCGCCAAACCGGCGCCACCGTGGCCTCGTTGGAATGGGTGATGCTGGCTTATCTGATCGTGGTCAGTTCGTCGCTGCTGGCATTCGGGCGGCTGGCCGACATCTACGGCAAGCGGCGCATCTACATGCTGGGCATTGTCCTGTTCACGCTGGGTTCGCTGGCGTGCAGCCTGTCGCGGACCATCGGCCTGCTGATTGCCTCGCGCGCCTTGCAGGCATTGGGCGCGGCGATGCTGTTTGCGTTGAGTCCGGCGTTGCTGGTGGCGGCCTTTCCGGCGGCGGCGCGCGGGCGCGCGCTCGGGATGCAGGCCACGCTGACCTATCTGGGCCTCGCGCTGGGGCCGCCGCTCGGCGGCCTGCTGACCCAGCACTTCGGCTGGCCCACGATTTTTTCAATCAATGTGCCCATCGGCGTGGCCATGTGGGGATTGGCCTGGGTGGCGCTGCATCCGGACCGCCAGAACGGCGGGCAGCCGTTCGATCCGGTGGGGGCGGGGGCCATGGCCATCGGCTTGGCGGCGACGCTGTTTGCCCTGAGCAAAGGCGGTGAGCTTGGCTGGCGGCATCCGCTGATTGTGGCGGCGGCCCTGACCGGCCTGCTCGCGCTGGTGGCGCTGCTGATCTGCGAGCAGCATTGCGCCTATCCGGCGCTGGACCTCAAATTGTTTCGCAACCGGCGTTTTGCGGCCTCGATGGCCGCCGCCTGGCTCAGCTATGTCTGCGCGGCGGCGCTGTCCTTTTTGATGCCCTTCCGATTTTTGCTGGGCGCGGGCTGGGAACCGGCGCGCGTGGGCGTCTGGATGATGACCGTGCCGGTGGGCATGGTGTCGGTGGCCGCGCTCAGCGGCTACGTGGCCGACAAGGTTGGCGTGACGCTGCCAGCCACGCTGGGCATGATGCTGGTGGCCACGGGCAATGCGTGTCTGGCTGGCGTGGGGGTGGATTCGCCCGCGTTGGCCGCCGTATTTCTGGCGCTGACCGGCCTGGGGGCGGGGCTGTTCACCGCGCCGAACAATAGCGCCATCATGGGGGCCGCGCCCACGGCGCGCCACGGCGTGGCGGGGGCCATGCTGGCTGCGGCGCGCACCACGGGCTTTGCGTCGGGCATTGCGCTGGCCGGCCTGATCTACATGAGCCGCGCCGGGCACAGCGCCACCCCCGCGCCAGCCGCCGTGGTGGCCGCCGTGCGTAATGGCCTGTGGGTGACGGCCGGCGCGGCGTTACTCGCCGCCGTGGGCAGCCTGCTGCGCGGCCCGCGCCACGAGGCGGGCTGACCGCGCCCCAATCCCGCGAAAAGCAATGGACTCAGGCCGGGGCTGGGGCTACAGTGCCTGACATTATTGATTTGAGGTGATAGCATGGCGTATCCACATTCTGAAATTGAGGCCAAATGGCAGGCCTATTGGCAACAACACCGCACCTTCCGCACGCCGGACGACGTGGACCCGAACCGGCCCAAGTTCTACGTGCTCGATATGTTCCCGTATCCCAGCGGCGACGGCCTGCACGTGGGCCATCCCGAAGGCTACACCGCCACCGATATTCTCGCGCGCTATCACCGCATGAAGGGCGTGAATGTCCTGCACCCGATGGGGTGGGACTCGTTCGGCCTGCCCGCCGAGCAATACGCCCTCAAAACCGGCAAACACCCGCGGATCATCACCGCGCGCAACATTGATACCTTCCGCCGCCAGTTGCAGATGCTCGGGTTTTCCTATGATTGGGACCGCGAAATCGCCACCACCGACGAAGCCTATGTGCGCTGGACCCAATGGATTTTCCTGCAACTGTTCAAGCGCGGCCTCGCCTACGAAAGCGAAATGCCCGTCAACTGGAGCCCCGGTCTGTGCGCGGTGCTGGCCAATGAGGAAGTCGAAGAATGGCGCGCCAAGGGCTACACCGTGGAGCGCCGCCCCATGCGCCAATGGGTGCTGAAAATCACGCAGTATGCCGAGCGGCTGCTGGCCGACCTCGACGGTCTCGACTGGCCCGAAAACATCAAGGATATGCAGCGCAACTGGATTGGCCGCAGCGATGGCGCGGAAGTGGATTTTGCGCTGGGCACGGAAACCGTGCGCGTGTTCACCACGCGCCCCGACACGCTGTTCGGCGCGACCTACATGGTGCTGGCGCCGGAACATCCGCTGGTGGACAAGATCACCACCGCCGCGCAACGCGCCGCCGTGCAGGCCTACCGCGTGGCGGCCGCCGGCAAGAGCGACCTCGAACGCACCGAGCTGGCCAAGGAAAAAACCGGCGTGTTCACCGGCGCCTTCGCGGTGAATCCGGTCAACAACCAGCCCATCCCCGTGTGGGTGGCGGATTACGTGCTCTGGGGATACGGCACCGGTGCCATCATGGCCGTGCCCGCCCACGACACGCGCGACTTCGAGTTTGCCACCAAGTTCAGCCTGCCCATCGTGCAGGTGGTCGAGCCGCCTGCGGGCGTGGACTGGCGCGGCTATGTGGAGGACGGCATCGCCGTCAACTCCGGCCCGTATGACGGCCTGCCCACCGCCGAGTTCAAAAAGCAAATCACCGCCTGGCTCGCCCAGCAGGGGAAGGGCGCGGCCAAGGTGAATTACAAACTGCGCGACTGGCTCTTCAGCCGCCAGCGTTACTGGGGCGAGCCCTTCCCGCTGCTCCATTGCGCGTCCTGCGGCGTGGTGCCCGTGCCGGAAGACCAACTGCCCGTGCGCCTGCCGGAAATGAAGGATTACCGCCCGACCCCCGACGGCCAGCCGCCGCTCGCGCGCGCGACCGACTGGGTCAACGCCACGTGCCCATCCTGCGGCGGTCCCGCGCGGCGCGAAACCAACACCATGCCGCAATGGGCCGGCTCCTGCTGGTATTATTTGCGCTATCTGGATCCGCAAAACAGCCGGGCGCTGGTTGCGCCGGAAAAGGAAAAATACTGGATGCCGGTGGACCTGTATGTCGGCGGCGCGGAACACGCCGTGCTGCATCTGCTCTACGCCCGTTTCTGGCACAAGGTGCTCTTCGACTGCGGCGCCGTTTCGACGAAGGAGCCGTTCCAAAAGCTCGTCAACCAAGGCATGATCCTGGGCGAAGTGGAATATCTGGCCTACCGCGACGCGGCCGGCGCCTGGGTCTCCGCGGAGCGCGTGGACGAAAACGGCTGCGACGCGCGCACCGGCGAGAAGTACGCCCCGGCGCACGTGCCGGAGGCCGACCTGCAAAAGCAGGGCGACGGCTTCGTCCTGAAAGGCCAGCCGGAAATC
>CAZNGD010000087.1:0-7936 GCA_964572295.1 uncultured Verrucomicrobiota bacterium | reverse complement strand
AGCGAGTTGTGTCTTTTGTGGGGGTCAAACGTTTCCATCCGGGAAAAGACAATTGAAGTGTGGTGCAGTTTCGCCTTGGAAATGCAAGGTGGGGCTGTGTTGTGTTTGGGCATTTTGGAAGATGAAGACTCCGAGGAGACCGCGCATGAAAACAGTAGAAACGACGACCGGGATGCGGACGCGCAAGGGCTGGCTGTTGGGGAGCCTGGGCCTGTTGCTGAGCATCAGCACGTTGACGGCATCCGCCCAGGTGTCCAACAAACTGGCCGGGCCGGCCGCGGCTGATAGCTGCGGGTTGGTGTACTTCACCAACACGTTCCGCAACACGGGTCCCACGTTGAACCAATTGTGGATCACGAATGAGCTGCCGTCGGCGCATTGGTCCTATGTGCCGGGGTTGACCACGGTGACGCTGCCGGATGGAACGGTGTGGACGGACGCGGCGGCGGAACCGACGGGCAATGACGGCAACACCAATCTGGTGTGGGATTTTTCCGCGGTGGCGACGCCGTCCACCGTGAACCACTTGCTGATTTCGGAAGTGTTTTACAACTACAACGGGAGCGGGGACAAAGAGGAAAACGAGTGGTTCGAGATTTTTAATCCGACGCCGAATCCGGTGAGCGTGACCGGCTGGTCGGTGCGCGATGCGAATCCGGGGCAGACGGACGCGCTGCCGAACTTTACGATTGCGCCGGGAGAATTTGTGATTATTGCGGGGCGGGTGGATGCGTTTATGAGCCAGTATCCCGGCTATGCGGGGCAGGTGTTTGAAGTGGCGGATGGGAAGATCGGTTCGGGGCTGAACGTGACCCCGGGCGATGGCGTGTTCCTGCTGGACAGCGGCAACGCGGTGGTGGATGCCGTTTCCTATGGCGGTTCGACGGCGGCCTTTAGTCCGGCGGCGGCGAGCGTGGACCCCGGCAGCTCGCTGGAGCGCAATCCGGCCAACAACGATACCGACCGGCGCACGGACTGGTGGGAGCAGACCCGCCCGAATCCGGGATCGGGCAACCTGCCGCAAGGGCTGGCCCATGGCGCCGTCATCACCATTGTGTATGCGGTGGAAATTGATTGCGGGGCGGTATCGGGCCCGTTGTTCACGCGGGCGGGCTTTGAGCAGCCCCTGGGCCACGCGACCAACTCGGTGAGCTCCACATTTTTGACGGTGAACATTCCTGACTTGGTGGTGACCAAGACCCCGATCATGCAGGCTGCAGGGGAAGGGGATGAAGTGGTGTGGACGATCCGGATTGCCAACGAAGGCTTTGGCACCGCGCAAAATGTGGAGGCCTTTGACCGGTTGGGCAGCGGACTGAGCTTTATGGGATTTGGCACGCCACCGACAGGTTCCACCGACAGCAACGCCACTTGGAATTCCACGGCCATTCCCGCACTGGCCAGCTTGGCTCCGGGGGCTTATGTGGACATTGTGGTGACGGCGCAAGTGGTGGCGTGTCAGGGGCTGTTCAATCAGGCCGATGCCAAATGGGGCTGCAGCACGCTGCAAGAGTTGCCCAACGCGACTTGCGAAGATACCGCGTTGGAAAACGAGACGGCCACGGCGGGCATTCGGTTCCTTGACCGTTTCCCCAGCATTTCCTATGCGTTGGACCCGACGCCCATTCAGGTGGACTATTGCAGTGGCACCGAGGTGACGGTGCATTTGACCAACGCGGCCGGTCCCACCGTCGGTACGGCCTTCCACATGACCGCCACGCCGGTCATGCCGCCGGGATGGTCTTTGACCGGCGACAACGTGGTGGGGGGTGTTCTCCAGTTTGATCCGTTGCCCGCTGGTGCCACAACCTCGGTGACGTTCCGGGTCAACGCGGGCGGTTGCCCAATTTCGACCAACGAGACCTATATCTATTTCCGTCCTTATTATGAAGATGCCTGCGGCACGCCCTTCACGGGCCCGATCGGGATGAGCCTTGCGCAGGTGGTCAATCCGCCCTCGGCATACGTTACCAAGATCATGCCGGAGAATGTGTCCGGCGATGCCGGCAGCATCCCGGTGACGGTCCGCCTGTCGTACACCAATTTCACGGGGAGCGAAAGCATCACGGTGACGGACGTTTTCCCGGTGCACACCAACCTGACCGCGCCGCAAAACATTACCGGCGGGGGCACGCTGGACAGCACCAGCGTGGTTTGGACGGTGACCGGCTTGACGGGGTCCGGCACTTGGTCGGCGACCTTTGACATGGGCATTCTGGACCCCTGCGGGGGCCCCGGCTCCACGGTCTTCAACACGATCTTCGCCACGTCCTACACCGACTGCAAGGGCTGTGAGCGCACCGTGAATGGCACGGGGGAGCGTTTCCCGGTCCGGGTGCTGCCCGGAACGGGCTGCGGAACCAATGATTGCAGCTTCTCCAGCGCCAAGTATATCGGGAGCACCGAGGCGGAAGTGTGCGAAGATGTGATCATCACCCATGTCTTCAGTTCGTTCACCGGTTCCCTGACGGACTGGACCGGCGTGACATTCTTCGCTGATTTGGCCGGGGACGGCTGGACGGACACCAATGCGCTCCGGGTATGGATTGATGCGACAGATGTCACCAGCTTTGTGGCGATCTCGACCACCGCCTCCGGGCTCTGGATTGATATGAGCGGCTTGAACAGCTCGCCCTATCCCGACATGGCCTCGGTAGGCACCAACCTCCGCGTCATTTATCAGGTGGCGTCCGCCGCCGCGGGGCGTCAATATGATTACTCCTATCTGACCACGCCCGAATGCGGGACGGAAGATGACACGGTGAGCTGGTTGAACGGGGCCGGTCGCATGGCCATTACCCTCCGACCGGTGCCATTGGGCGGCGCGTGCGTCACCGCTGATGGCCAGATTGATTTGACGCTCCTGGCGCAGGATGGCGGTCAACTGTACCCGGTCCGGGATGTTCAGGTGACGCTCGATCTGGATCATGACGGCAGCAACTTCTCCAGTTTCCATTATGAGCCGGGCACGACTGTTTTCCACGACATTGTGGATGTGGACGGAAATCCGGTGACGGCCAGCGACCCCGTGCAATCCGGCTACCAATGGACCTGGACTTTGGGCGACATCGGCACCGACAACGTGAACATGTCCATCTCCTACAAGATTCACATGGGCTGCACAAATGACACCGATGCCCAGCATCAGGCGGTCGTGCGTTACAACGACAATTGCAGCGACGGCGCGGTTCCGCCGGCGCGGGTGGCGGAATCCGAAATCAACGGGGCGCCGCTGTTCGGCACGCCCGTGCTGTTTGTCAACTTGCAGCCGGAAATGCAATTCCTGACCGACACCCAAATCGTCAATCAAATCCGCATATTGAACACGTGCGCGCTGGAAGCCAACAATCTGCGGGTGGAGATGGCCCTGCCGCCCAACGTGTCGTTTGCCGGCGCGGAAATTGTGCCGACGACGGTCACGGCGACCAATGTGGTCTGGGACTTCCACGCGATCAACCAAGCTTACGGGCCGCTGCAAGACATGGATGGCGACGGCAGCATTGACGATTTGCCGCCGCGGGAGGTGTTTGAGTTCTGGGTGACCAACAACGTGGATTACTGTGCGCCGTTGACCGTGCTTTCCATGCAGGCATCCTACGGCTGTTATGGCGATAATTGCCAAATCACGCCGTGGTCAGATGCCACCTATGAGAGCATTTCCGGCTCGCTGGTGACGAAGGCGGCGTTCCCCGTGCAAAACAATTTGTGCGACATCAATCCAGTGGAGTACAGCGTGCGCAATAGCGGGCTGACTGTGGATTATCACGTGGCGACCAAGCAGACCCTGCCCGCTGGCATCAGCTATGTGACTGGCAGCTCGGAAGTGAGCGTCAACGGGGGGGCGAAAGTTTCGATTTCCGATCCCGCCGGCACGGGCCTGCCGGGCGATCCGCTGGTGTGGGACGAGTCACTCATTCCCATTTTTGCGGCGCTGCCGCCGGCGAACGAAGTGACGATTTATTACGCCGTGGACTTGGGCTGTGACGTTGTGACCGGTGACAACCGGTTCATCGCCGAAGGTGTGTATACCGACCTGTGCGATAACATCCTGACCAACCGCGAAATTGTGTCGGTACTGGCCCCCAAGGAGCCGCTTTTGGTGATGACCAAAACCGCTTCCATGTCCGTGGCCGACGTGGGTGAGGACGTGGTCTACACCATCACCATCAGCCACGATTCCACCTCGGATGCGGCGGTGCCGTATCTCAAGCTGACTGATGTGCTGCCATCCGCCATGGATTATGTGGGCGCTTCGGTTGCGCCGGACAGCGTGACGGGTGCGGGACCTGGTGGCCAAACCTTGGAGTGGAGCGTCACCAATCTGTTGGCCCAAACGGGCAATGGGTTGCCGCCGTATGAGCAGACCGAAGGCCCCATCACGATTCTGGTGACGGCCCAAGTGGTGACTTGCGAAGCCTCCGTCATCAACGAGGCCAAGCTGAATTATGGTTGTTCGGAAACGGATGCCTGCATCGAGATCAGCGATCAAGCATCCATCATGACCGCGCCGCGCTTGCAGCCGCCGGGAATTGATGGCGAGTTGAAGTTGTCCATCTGCGGTGGCACCAAGACCGTGGTGGTGACCAACAGCGGCGCTTCGACGGCGAAGGTGTTTGATTACGAGGAATGGGCGCCCGCAGGATACATCTTCACGGGGGCGTCGGTGACGGGTGAATTTAATGCAAGCAGCTCGGAACTCATTGTGACCTACGACGGAAGCCCGGTGGGCTCGCATGCGTCCATTGACTTCAGCACCAAGGGCACCAGCGGCGCCACCGACACCAAGGATGATGCCGGCGACGGCATTGACAACCTCGATTTGGGCAAGGACAGCGGGTTTGTGGTGACGTGGACGCTGCGGAGCACGGGCGAGAATCTGGATTGTCTGGCGGATCCGACCGACCTCGACTTCGAGGATCCGGAGCAGGGGGCGCCGATTTCCCTCCTGACCAGCAATCTCGTGACGTTTGCCGACCTGTGCGACACCCCAGAATCCATAACGGGGTCCACTCACACCTATCCGGACATTCCGGACCTGGACATTGATTTGCAGCCCAACAGTTCGATTGTGACCAACGGCGAAGTGGTCAACTTCACGGTGACGATTATCAACGACTCCGAAACGGTGAACGCCGACGGGATTTACGCGCGCGTGCTGCTGGGCGAGGGCTGGACGAATGTGACCTACGTGTCCAGCAACATCGTCTCGTCCGGCGCGAATGCCATGACGATGGAGCAGGTGGGGGATACCAACCTGCTGTTCAACTTCCCGGGCGTGGTGCTGAACCCGATCAATGACATCATCGAAATCAACTTTACCGCGCAAGCCACGACGAACGGCGGCCCGCTGACCGCGCTGGCGGAAGTGGTGGGCGATTGCGACAACAACGCCATCACGCCGAGTTGCACCTTCACCAATACGTTGGGCGACGACGCGTTGGCCAATACCATGCAGGGGACCACGCTGGGGCCGGTGAACGGGCAGTATTACTCGTTCGACCAGGACCGCTTCGCGGCGGCGGGTCTGGAATTGACCAAGACTGTGCGCTATGACGAAGAAGACGCGGCGGACGCGGGCGACGAGCGCGACGCGCGCGTGGGGGAAGACCTGATTTACCGCATCGAGGCGTTCTACTTTGGCGGCAGTTTCAGCAATGTGACGGTGTTCGATACGCTGCCGGAGAGGCTGGGCTTTGGCACGCCGATGAACTATGCCTTTACGGGCGATATTACCGGCGCGAGTTGGAATCCGGCAACCGGCGTGTTCACCCTCGAACCGCAGGTGATTAGTCAGCCCTCGACCTTCGCGGTGGACATCCCCGTGGTGGTGTCGAACCGGATGGATGTACAGCAGGGCGTGGTGATCACCAACGCGGCCTCGACCTCCTTCGAGTTGGCCGGCGTCACCAATACGCCGCCGGTGCATGAAACCGAAGTGCCGGTTTTTGAGCCCAATCTGCGAATCACCAAGGTGGCGGACAAGACCACGCACATTCAAGCGGGTGACATCATTACCTTCACCAACATCATCGAGCACACCGTGGCCAGCCGCACCAGCGCCTACAGCGTGGTGTTCACCGACGTGCTGCCCGCCGGTCTGACGTTCCATTCCTGGGTCACCCCCGCGAGCGGCCAGGTCTCGGGGCAGACGATCATGGTGGATTCCAATGACTTGCCGGCTTTGACGGAGTTCGCGTTGGGTGATTCGCCGATCCAGATCATCTTCAGGGTGCTGGTGCAGGATCAGTTGGTCGGCTCAACCTTCACCAACATTTCCGTGGCGACCTACAAATCGCTGGACGTGGATTCCGAGAACGGCAACGAGCGTGACGGCTCCGATGGGCCGGGCGGATTGAATGACTACACGACCAGTGACCCTGAAGTGCTCCAAGCCGAGCCCTTGATCGGCATCAGCAAGTATTTCTTCTCGTCGAGCCAGAGCAATACTGTGGACTATACGGCCGGTACGCACAGCAATGACTGGACGATTGGCGAGCGGTTCATTTACCAAATTCGCGTGGACATGCCGCAAGGCGTGGTGACGAACCTGGTGCTGACGGATACCGTGCCGGCGGGCATTGACTTCGTGGGCGCGAATCCGTCCACCGATTTGACGTACCCGGGCAAGGGATATGAGTTTGAAGTCCCGGCGGGCGGCCCGCAGTTTGTGGAAGCCAATGTGGTGGTGACGGATCCGGATCCGACGCCGACTCATTCGACGACGACCGACGGCTCGGGCCAGCCGATCACCTTCACGTTCCCCGCGATCACCAACGCGGCGGATGGCAATGCGCTGAACGACTACTTCCTGCTGCGCATGGAGTTTGTGGCGCTGGATATGGGGACCAACGTCGGGCTGAATCCCAACCCGCGCCGCGGCACCAACGTGGTGAGCATGACGGATGGCTTCACGACCCTGGGCGCCACGAGCGAAGTCTATCGCATTGTGGAACACGATGTGCGCGTGACCAAGAACCGCACGCCGACAAGCGGTGACGCGGGTGACACGATCACCTTCACGATTGTCGCCTCGAACCATGTCAACGCGCTGGCGAATGCCTACGACGTGACCGTGCTCGACTTCCTGACCAATACGGTCTATGACGTGGCCTCGTTCACAAGCCTCTCCACGCCTGCGGACTGGACGTTGAATTATCAGAATCTTGGCACGCACGGCCGCTATGAGCTGAAGGCGAATGAGGGCATCGCCCTGGCGCCGGGAACGGGCGTGAGCGCGCAATTCAGCATCAATCTGGCGCAGACGGTGCGGCCGAACCAAATCTACACCAACCGCGTGACGATTCCGTACAGCACGACGATCTCGAACAATGTGCCGGACGGAATCAAGGACCGCACGGACGGCGCAACCAACACCGTTCCGCATAATATTCCGGGCATGAGCATTGCGAAGAGCCTGGAAGCGACCAGTGAAGCAACATCGCCGCCGGACTCGACCGGCGCCAATGTGCAAATTGGCGAAGTGGTGACCTACCGCCTGGCGATCACGATGCCGGAATCCACGATCACCAACATGTCGGTGGTGGACACGATCTCCAACAACGGCCTGGCGTATATCTTTGGCTCGGCGCGGGTGGACACCAATGCATGGGGCGCGAATACGACGTTTGCAGGCAACACGGGCGACATGACCGAAACCCCGTCGGGCACCGCCGGTGAGATGGCGAATCTGGGGCAGGCGATCACCTTCGGTTTCACCAACGTGGTGGTGACGGGAGACAACGATTCCGCCAACAACACCTTCTACATCTTGGCGGACTATCTGGTGCGCAGCAACGCGGTGAACAACGGGCTGGGCGCGAATCCCACCGTGCACACCAACCGCGCGACGCTGACCTACCAGGGCAACCCGGGCAACACCGTGACGTCCGCCTAGGTCACCACGACCGTGGTCGAGCCGAAGCTCGAAATCACCAAG
>CAZNGD010000086.1:0-7944 GCA_964572295.1 uncultured Verrucomicrobiota bacterium | reverse complement strand
ATTTCGCGGAGTGACTGGAGTTCAGACGTGTGCTCTTCCGATCTGCTGGGGGGCGGCTCCACCCATTTTGTTTTGCCCCAAGGGGAGCGCGGGCGCAATCAGGAGAAGTTGCAGGCGTACGGGCAAACCGGTTTGCCCTGCACCCGCTGCGGCACGAAAATCAAGCGCATCGTGGTGAACAGCCGGGCCACGCATCTGTGCCCCGCCTGCCAGCGTGCGCCGCGTCGGGGACCACGTCGCGGCCGGATTGCGTTGCGCGGGCGAACCGGATAGGATGCCAGCCATGGACGTCCAAAAATTCATCCAACGAATTTGCCAAATCGCGATTGTGCTAATGCTGCTGGTGATTGTGGCCCTCCGGTTCTATGTGCCCAAAATCCGCGAAGAGCAGACACTCCAAAAGGAGCTGGCGCAAAAGACGCAGGACTTTCAGCGGGAGGCCGAGGAATTACGGCTCTTGCGGTTGAAGCAGGAAAAGCTGCGGGAAGACCCCGAGTTTTTGGAAAAAATCGCGCGCGAAAACTTGAGGTATACCAAGCCCGGCGAAATCCTGTTTTTGTTCAAGGACGAAGACGCGCCATAGCCGCGTGCGCCCAGGCCAGCTCGGCGGCAATGGCCGCGGGCAGCGAGGCGGGACGCAGGCGGGGCGGCAGCACGGAGTAGGTGTAGGTTTCCACTTCCCGGAATACGCGCCGGGCTTGCCGGAGAAAGGTCGGGGTGAGATTGTTGCGGGTGGAACGCAGGGGGCCGGTGCCGGACCAGGTGAGTGGCACATGGTAGTGCGTGCGCACGATGGCTTGGGCGGGCAGCTTGGGCAGCGCCGCGAGGGCCGGGGGGAGGTCCGGCCATGAACCGATGATTTCGCCAGCCACCGCCGCGCGGGTTTGGTGCAGATAGCGCGGCTCGGCAAATGAGGCCAGGGCCTTCCGGGCGGCCGGAGTGTTGTCGCATTCAATGGCCGCCGACAACTGCACCCGGCTGATCCGTTCCCACGGGAGATTTTCAATGGACTGAAACTCCACCGCCGCGTGACAGGTATCCACGCACCAGCCAATGGCATCGCCGGCCTGTTCCACGCGCGGATCGAACAGCGCCCACGCGCAACCCGGTTCCGGTTCAACGGCGATCCGCACCTTGCGCCCGGTTTGGGTGTGGAGGGAATGACAGTGTTTGGCCGCCTGACGAAGCTGGCGCAACGCCTTGGTTTCATCGGCCGGCGAAGTCCAATCCGCTTGCCACGCGCCCGGCACCGTCGTGATGGTGCCCAGCCAATCCGGCGGCATCATGTCGGCGAGATAGCTCAACGCTTGTTTGGTGTATGCCAGCCGTTCCGCTGTTGCCCAATGCGGGCGGTACACCTTTTCTTTGACGCGGGCGACATGGAAACGGCCGTAGGGGAAGGCATTCAATCCGGCCAGAAAGCAATTGTGTTGCGTCAGCCATTCGCGAAAACGCTGCCGGGCCGCCGGCCGCATGGCAGTTGCCAGCGCCTGCCGCCCCAGATGCAAACTCAGCGGGAACTTTTCCGCCGCCGCAACGAGCTTCTTGACCGCCAGCACTTGTTCATCCAAGGCCTGCCGCACCGCCCGCCAGGTTTCCCCATCATGCACATTCAAACAGTACGTCATTCGGGGTCAGCCCTTCCGAGGTGACGATTTTTTTGAACCGGCTTTAGGCCTTACGGCGCTGGCGATGGAAACCGGTTGGGCATGCGGTTGTGAGCCGGTCAGGATTGGCTCCGAAAAACAGGAGGCCATGAGGGCGGGGTCCACGGTGTGGATTTCGCGGCGGGCGCCAAGGGGGGCGGGGAGGGTGATGGTGAGCTGGCCGCCGAGGTGAGCGCGGAACTCTTCAAGGCCGCGCAGAATTTGCCAACGGCCTTGGCGGTCGGTCTGGATGAGTTCGGGGGCCCATACAGGCAGGCCGCAAGTGCGCAGCGTGGCGATCAGCCGCCGGGCTTGCGGCGCGGGCAGCAGGCCAATCCGCGAAGCGTAGAGCGCGTCCAAGGCAATGCCGATGGCCACCGCCTGGCCGTGCGACAGGCGATGCCGGGAGAGAATCTCCAGTTTATGCGCGGCCCAGTGGCCGTAGTCCAAGGGGCGGGCGGTGCCGAGTTCATACGGATCGCCGGAGGTGGCGATGTGGTCCAGGTGCAGCAACGCGCACCGTTTCAAAATCCGCTGAATGGTGGGCAGGTGGCGCTGCCGGACGCGGGGCGCCGCGCGTTCAATGGCGCGGAAAAAGGCGGCATCCTTGATGGCGGCGACTTTGACGGCTTCGGCGATGCCGTCGAGCAATAGCGGCTGGGGGAGCGCATCGAGAAAAGCGGAATCGTTCAGGACGGCCCACGGCGGCGCAAAGGTGCCGAGGAGATTTTTGGCGCCGGCATAATTGATGGCGTTTTTGACGCCGACTCCGGAATCGCATTGGGCCAGCGCGGTGGTGGGGATGCGCACGTGCCGTACTCCGCGATGGAATAGCGCGGCGGCCAACCCCACCGCGTCGAGAAACGCGCCACCGCCGACCGCAATGCAATACGAATGCCGACAAATGTTGTGTTGATGCAGTGCGGCGAGAATCCGGCGGACGGCGGCCGGGCTCTGCTTGATGCGTTCGCCGCCGGGCAGGACCAGCGGCGCGCGGACCAACTGCAAATCGGCGGAATGGGCCGCAAAATATTGGCGAATCCTGACGGGCAAATTGGGGAATGTGGTTGGGACGCCTTTGTCCACCAGAACGAGGCAACGGTGGCGCGCGGCGCAGCCCGCCCGGGTGAGCGCCGTGTGGAGCGCCTGATTCCGCGCGGCGAATACATCGCGCGTGAACATCACGGGGAACTCGTAATGAACGGCTATTTTTTGAAGATGAACAGTCACCGCATCATCCTATTCGGCCATCGGGCCGAGCGGCCACACCGCGCGGCCCTCATCATGCAAGCGCCTGACACAGCCGGGGAGTTCACCGCGCGCTTCATCCACCAGCGCAGTTTCAGGCGCCGGGCTTCCAGGAATCCCGGAGTGTCACGACGCGATTAAAGACGGGGGCGCCCGGTTGGCTGTCGGGCTCGGCATAAAAATAACCAATGCGCTCGAACTGAAAGCGGTCGCCGGGCTGAGC
This sequence comes from uncultured Verrucomicrobiota bacterium, assembly GCA_964572295.1. Classification (GTDB taxonomy): domain Bacteria; phylum Verrucomicrobiota; class Kiritimatiellia; order CAIQIC01; family Lenti-01; genus CAZNGD01. The sequence continues at coordinate 4,827 of CAZNGD010000086.1, read as the reverse complement.
CGCCAACAGGCTGGGCTCCGCGAGGGCGTGAACCGTCCGCAACGAATCCGGGTTGAGGTGGGTTTTGAAGTCCACGTTTTTGTCGGCATCGGGTTCCGGCACGTTGAACAGGCGGTCGTACAGCCGCACTTCGACCGGTTGGGCGGCATGGGCGGGCACCCAGTGAATGGTGGCCTTGACCTTGACGGGGGCGGTCATGGGATCGAAGCGTCCGCGTACGGCGGTGACGCGGCCATCCTGATCCTGCTCCACGCCGGTGCAGGTGAGGAAGCCCGCATTCCGCAGGCGCACGGCCTTGCCCGGGCTCAAGCGGAAATACTTGGGCGGGGGTTCCAGCGCGAAGTCCTCGCGTTCAATCAGCAGTTCCGCGCCGAAAGGGATGTCGCGTTCGCCGGCGGCGGGGTCTTCGGGATTGTTGACCCCGCGAATGGCGGCGGGGATGTCGTTGACGTTTTCAATGATGACGCGCAGCGGATCAAAGACGGCCATCGCGCGGCGCGCGGTCTTGTTGAGGTCGTCGCGGATGCAATGTTCCAGCAGCGCAACATCGGTCAGGGATTCATATTTGGTGATGCCCACCCGTTCGCAAAACTCGCGAATGGCGGCGGGGGGGACGCCCCGGCGGCGCAAGCCGCTGAGGGTGGGCAGGCGCGGGTCATCCCACCCGTTGACGAGGTTGTACTGCACCAGTTCGAGCAACTTGCGTTTGCTCATGACGGTGTAGGTCAAGGCCAGACGGGCAAACTCGATTTGCTGCGAGGGAAACAGGTCGCAGTTTTGAATGACCCAATCGTAGAGGGGGCGGTGGACTTCAAACTCGAGGGTGCACATGGAGTGGGTGATTTGCTCGATGGCATCTTCGATGGGGTGCGCGTAGTCGTACATGGGGTAGATGCACCACTTGTCGCCGGCGTGGGGGTGGGGGGTGTGGAGGATGCGATAAATGACCGGGTCGCGCAGATGCAGATTTGGCGAGGCCATATCAATCCTGGCGCGCAGCACCTTGGCGCCGTCCGGGAACTCCCCGGCGCGCATCCGTTGAAACAGGTCGAGATTTTCTGCGGGAGAACGGCTCCGAAAAGGCGATGGCTTGCCGGGTTCGGTCGGGATGCCGCGATAGTCCTTCCACGCGGTGGCGGTCAGCTCGCACACATAGGCTTTGCCGTTGCGGATCAGGCCGCAGGCCAGCTCGTACATCTGCTCAAAATAATCGGACGCATGATAATAGTGTGCGCCCCAATCGAAACCCAGCCAACGGACATCTTCCTGGATGGAATCCGTATATTCAACATCTTCCTTTACGGGATTGGTGTCATCCATGCGCAGGTGACAGACCCCGTTGTTTTCCAGCGCCATGCCGAAATCGAGGCAAATGGCCTTGGCGTGGCCGATGTGCAGATAGCCGTTGGGCTCGGGGGGAAAGCGCGTGACCACCTGGCCGCCATATTTGCCGGAGAGATTGTCCGCCGCGATGATTTCGCGGATGAAGTGCATGTTGGGGGCCGGGGACGGCGTGGCGGGAGCGGACGAATTCATGAGTCACCTGGATCGGGGTTCATGGCTTTTTTGTGGCTAAAAAACTGTTTGGCTTTCCGGCGGAGCGCGGCCAGCCGCGGATGGTTGGTTTCCTTGACGGAAGCCCCGAAGGCCGCCAGCAGGTCGCTCGCGTTGCGCGCAAGGTCGGTGGGGATTTCGATGGTGATGGCGACATGGTGATCGCCGGTGGCGCGGTCGCGGACATCCGGAAGGCCCAGGCCGCGCAAGGTGAATACCTTGCCCGGCTGAGTGCCCGCCGGAATCTTGAGCGGCACATTGCCGCGCAGGGTGGGCACCTCCACTTCGCCGCCGAGGGTGGCGATATGGAAGGGAATGGGGACTTCGCATTGGGTGTCCAATCCGTGGCGGGCAAACAGTTCATGCGGGCGCACGTGCAGGACAACAAACAAATCGCCCGGCGGGCCGCCGCGCGCGCCGCCTTCGCCCTTGCCCGCCAAACGCAGGCGCGAGCCGGTATCCACGCCGGCAGGGATGGTCAATTCGATGCGCCGTGAAACTTTGGCGCGGCCTGCGCCCCGACAAGAGGGGCAAGGATTCCGCACATATTCGCCGGTGCCACCGCAGCGGGGGCAGGGCTGCCGCATTTGGAAAAAGCCGTTGGCGGTGACCACCATGCCGCGTCCGTCACACTGGGTGCAGGTTTCCCGTTTGCTGTCCGCCGCGGCCCCGGTGCCTTGGCAGGCCGCGCAGTCCTCCACGATGTCCAGCGTCAATTCACGTTTGGTTCCGAATGCGGCCTCTTCGAAGGCGATTTCCATATCGTAGCGCAAGTCCGCGCCACGGGACCGCCCGGAGCGGTCGCGTGATCCGCCCATGCCGCCGAAAAGCCCTTCAAAGATTCCCCCCCCCCGGCCGCCGCCGCCGAATGCCGCCGCAAACGCGCGCAGGGCATCTTCAATATCCATGTGGCCCATGTCGCCAAAACCGCGGCCATTGCCGCGCTCGAAAGCCGCCCAGCCATACTGATCATAGCGCTGCCGCCGTTCGGCATCGCCCAGGATTTCGTATGCCTCGGTGGCTTCCTTGAAGTGTTCTTCGGCCTCTTTGTCGCCCGGATTGCGGTCCGGGTGATATTTCATGGCCAGCTTGCGGTACGCCTTTTTGATGTGGTTTTCGGTGGCATCGCGGGCCACACCGAGGACATCATAACAATCACGCTTTTGGCTCATGGAGACCTGTGGGCGCGGCTAGGCCGCCGGGCCGGACGACACCAGAACCTGCGCCGCCCGCAGCAGTTTGTCGCCCATGGTATAGCCCCGCCGGGTTTGGGCCACCACGTGTTCGGCAGGCACGGTATCCGACGGCTGATGAGTCATCGCCTCGTGCCAGTGGGGATCGAACAGTTTGCCGACGGCATCAATGGGTTCGACACCGGCCTTGGCCAATACGCCCATGAGCTGGTTATAGATCAGTTGGAAGCCCTCCAGCATGGCGGGGGGCACACCATTTTTGGCGCCGTCCGCCAAGCCCAGCTCGAAGTGGTCCAGCACCGGCAACAGATCGGTCACGAGGTCCGCGTTGGCGCTGGTTATCCACTCTTTTCTTTCGCGGACAATCCGTTTGCGGAAGTTGTCAAAATCGGCTTGCAGGCGCAGCAACTGATGCTGAACGGGTTCGGGGGCCTCCTCCACGGGTGTCGCCGGTTCAGCCTCGGGGGCGGGGGTGGGGTCCGCCGTCTCCGCCGCTGCTGGCGGCACGGGCGATTCATTCGCAACCGGGTTGTCCGTGGGTTGATGAGATTGAGGGTTCTTTTTTGTCATATCAGGGTTGGAACGATACGCAGCCGGAGTCGGTTCGTCAACCCTGCCGCCGCTGGGGGCACGTCGCGGTCAGACTACTTGGGGGCTGTCAATTCGCCGAGGGTGCGGGTGGTAAAGACTTCCAGCGTGGTGGCGGGGGGGACGTTATCGCCGCCGGTCATGGCGGCTTGGGCATCCACGGCGGCATGGAGCCAACGGAACCAGCGGGAGGGTGGCAGGCGTTTGGCTTGCGCGGCCATTTTGCCCAGCGCATAGGGGTTGCCCTTGCGCGGGTCGCGTTTGCCGAGCGGTGCCAGCAGCGCTTCGCCCGCGGGGGGGACGCTCCACGTCAGGCGCGGCCAATCACCGCCGGAGACCTGAACCCAGCCGCGCTTGAGGCAATCGGCCATGACGACGATTTCGCGCAGCCGGTTTTGGAGGGTGATGAGCAGGGCAATGGGTTCCTCGCCTTGCGCCAGCAAGCGGTGCATGGTCTGCAAGGTTTTGTCGAGCTGGCCCGAACAGAAGGCTTCGGCAAATTCCCAGAACTTGCTCGCGCGCATCGGGGCGATCATCCGTTCGATGTCCTCGCGGGTGACGGTGCGTCGCGCGCCGAGATACAGGTCCAGCTTGTCGAGTTCGCTGGCGGCCTGGCGCAGACTATAGCCGACGCGATCCACAAAGGCGCCGAGCACATTTTCCGGCATAATCAGTTGACGTTCGGCCACCCATTTTTTGAGCTGCGGGATATATTCCGCTTTGACTTCGGAATCCTTTCCCGGCTCATCAAAAGCGTAGACCGCGCCGAGCGACTGGAAGGTTTTGTAGAAGGTGGTGGCCTTGTTGACCTTGCGGGTGAGCAGGACAAACGACACGCCAGCGGGCAGGCCTTTTTTCAACAGATTCACCAGTCGTTCGACTTCAGCCTTCACGCTGGCGAAGCGGCCGGGTTCGGACAACGGATCAAAGTACGGCGCTTGGCGGAGAAACACGGTTTTATTGCCGCCGAGGAAGGGCGCCGTGAGCAGCGCTTCCATCACGTTGCGCAACACGGTGCAGACGGTATCGGCGGAATCCTGATCGGGCTCGGGGCTAAATGTTTCCAGGCCGAATGCCTGCTCCTCGGACGGGCACAGACGGGCAACCAGCTCCTCCGCTTGGCGTGTCGCGGAGAGGTCATCGCTGCCATACACCAAAAAGATTCGGGCGTCGCCTTGGGCAACGGGCGCGGCAGGGGCGGAGGACGCTTGGGACTTCTTGGCCGGCGGCACGGCTCAACGCTCCATGAAACACAGCGTGGTATGTTCGATATGCCGGATGGCCTGGCAACGCGGGTCCTGGCTTTGCAACTGATTCAATGCGCGCGTGACACCGGGCCACCAGCGACTGTTGTAATCATGCCAAAGAATCAGGCCGCCCGGCTTGACCATTCGGATGGCCGCTTCGGTATCGGCCAGCACATAGTCGTAGCTGTGTGAGCCATCCACGAACATCAAATCCACGCGCCCATAATACGGTGAGAAATCAAATT
>CAZNGD010000085.1:0-7952 GCA_964572295.1 uncultured Verrucomicrobiota bacterium | reverse complement strand
GCCGAATTCACCGCAAATCGGCATTCATCGCGGCACGGCGATCTATCTGCTCTATAACGGCATTCTGAAAGACAAGTCGCCGGATGGCGGCAATGTGTTGACAACATCAATATTGACCTTGCTGCCGCCGCACAACGGCCCCAGAGTGATCTACGGCACCGCCTGCCGACTGGGAGCGGCGCGGCTCAGGCAGGAGGGGATCATGTTCAAGCAGTTGCCGTACAAGCTGAAGGTGGATGCGCGGTAGTCCAATGGGATGCGAAAAGATGAATCGGAAAACATCCGGCATTGGCAAGCGAGGGGAAGGCGGAATCACCGCCTTGCTGTCCGAAGTGCGCCAACTCATTGCGCATGCCCGCAATGCCGCCGCGTCCACGGTCAACACGCTGCAGGTGCTGACCAACTTCGAGATTGGCCGCCGCATTGTCGAGCACGAGCAGAAGGGAGCAAAGCGCGCGAAGTATGGCGCAGAGTTGCTGAAGGAACTATCCGCTGGGTTGACAGAAGAATTTGGCAAGGGCTTTTCGGCCACCAATCTGAAACTGATGCGTCAGTTCTTCTTTGATTTCAGCCTGCGAATGGGTCAGCAGCCTACTGACCAATTCCAGATTCAACAGCAACCTTCTAGTGAATTGCCGGCGGGCAAGAAGGGTCAGTTGGGTGCTGGCCGATCCGCACCCACCCATATGGGTGTACAACAGTCCGATCGAAAACCCCTCTTCACCCTCAGCTGGACGCATTACGTTCTTCTCCTCGCCATCAAGAACCAGGAAGAGCGCAGTTTCTACGAGATCGAGGCAGCGAATCAGGGCTGGTCCGTGCCGGAACTCAGGCGGCAGAAAGCATCCGCCCTCTACAAACGCCTCGCCTTGAGCCGCGACAAAAGGGGAATTCGGCAACTGGCCGCGAAGGGGCAGATCGTCACCACGCCAGAAGATGTGCTCCGGGAGCCTTACGTCCTCGAATTCCTCGGCCTTGAAGAAAAAACGGGCTATTCCGAATCCGATCTCGAAACCGCCATCATTGGCCATCTCGAAAGCTTTCTGCTCGAACTCGGCAAAGGCTTTCTCTTCGAGGCCCGTCAGAAGCGGTTTACCTTCGATGAGGACCATTTTTTCGTTGATCTCGTTTTCTATAACCGGCTCCTGCGCTGCTATGTCGTCATTGATCTCAAGCTGGACAAGCTCACCCACCAAGATCTCGGCCAGATGCAGATGTACGTCAACTATTTCGACCGCCATGTAAAACTGCCCGATGAAAACCCGACCGTCGGCTTGCTACTATGCAAATCCAAGAAGGACGCCATTGTGGAACTCACCCTGCCTAAGGATGCCAACATCCACGCCCGTGAATATCAGCTGTACCTGCCATCCAAGGCGCTGCTTAAAAAGAAACTCGTCGAGTGGAGCGCGAAGTCGGAACATGATTCTTAAAAGTTATCAGGAAGAGGCGCTGGATTGGCTGGAGGCCTTTTTCAAGCGCTGCAAGACGAGCAACAACCCGCGTTTCGCCTACGAGGAGACAACAAAGGAGTGGCGCGGTGCGGCTTTGCATTACCGGCCCTTGCCGACGCTGGCGCATGTGCCGTATGTCTGTCTGCGGATTCCGACCGGCGGCGGCAAGACGCTGATCGGCGGCTTGGCCATCGAGCGGGCCAACCGCAGCCTGCTCTTTGCCCGATATAGCGTGACGCTCTGGCTCGTGCCGTCGGAGCCGATCCGGGATCAGACGTTGAAAGCGTTGCGCGATCCCGCGAACCTGCTGCATCAGGCGGTTTTTTCGGCCTTGGGCGAAGTCACGGTGCTGGAAATCGAGCAGGCGTTGCGGGTCAAGCCGCATGTGTTGAACGGATCGAACGCGATCATTGTCGCCACCATGCAGGCGTTCAAGCAGGAGGAGATTGACCGGCTGAGCGTGTACAAACAAAACACGGATATGCTGGCGCATTTCGAGGATATTCGTGAACCGGCGGTGCGCGGCAATCTGTCGCTGGTGGACGCGTTGAGCCTGCGCCATCCGTTTGTGGTCGTGGACGAGGCGCACAACCAGGGCACCCCACTGGCGGTTGAGACGCTGGCGCGTTTCGAGCCGAGCGCGATTCTGGAACTGACGGCCACGCCGGATCGTTCGCGGCAGCCGAGCAATGTGCTATTCAGCGTGGGCGCATCGGCCTTGCAGGCGGCGGACATGATCAAGATGCCGCTGGAACTGGTGCGGCGCGACAACTGGCAGGATGCCGTGCGTGATGCCATTGCCTGCCTCGACAAGCTGCAGGCACTGGCCGATGCCGAGAGCCGGGATTCCGGTGACTATCTGCGCCCCATAATGCTATTACAGGCAGAACGCAAGGACAACGAACGCGAGACGCTGGTTCCCGAGAGGGTCAAGCAATCGCTTATGGAGGATTTCAGCATCCCGGAAGATGAGATCGGCATTGCTACCGGAGCCAATGATGATGTTTCGGGTGAAAACATTCTCTCAGATAAATGCCGTAAACGGTTTATCATCACCATTGATAAGTTGCGCGAGGGGTGGGATTGTCCGTTCGCCTATGTATTATGCTCGTTTCGCAACACCAACTCAGCGACGGCGGCGGAGCAGATACTCGGGCGGATTTTGCGCATGCCCGGCGCAAAACGCAAGGCAAGGCAGGAGTTGAACGAGGCCTATGCGTTCATTACTTCGTCGAATATGCAGGCCGCAGTCGAGAGTTTGCGGGATGGCCTGGTCAAGAATGGGTTCGAGCGTCAGGAGGCGCGCGACCTGATCCATGCCGCCGAGGAACCGGAAACCGACGACCTTTTCACAATGACATCCGGCGTGTCCTTTACCGCGCCGGAGTTGCCCGACCCCGCAGCCATCCCGTCGGCACTGGCGGCCAAGGTGGAGATTGTGCCGGAATCCGCGTCCATCACGTTGAAAGGTAATTTCAGCGCCAAACAGGCAGAGACATTGGAAAGCGTCTTCCAAACGCAGGCCGGCAAAGAAGCGATCCAGCAGGCCATTTCGCGCCTGCAGATGCCCAAGACACCCGTATGCAAGACGCCTTCAGAATTGGGCGAGTTGTTCAGGGTGCCGTTATTGGCTTACCGGCAGGGTGAATTGTGGGAACCCTTCGAGGAAACGCATCTGCTGCAAGGCGATTGGCGACTGTTGGATTTTCCCGCGGAATTGAGCGAAACAGAGTTTGCAAAGCCGGAACGCGGCGCCCAGGGCGGTCGTTTCTTTGTGCGCGAAAAAAGCATCAAGTTCGAGTATTTCGACAATGTGGAAGCCCTACTGGCCTTGTTCGACTTTCAATCCGCATGGAGCCAGGTGGATCTGGTGGAGTGGCTGTCGCGAAACATCCATGACGATAGCGTCCTGCCCGACGAGAAGGCCGCGTTCCTGAATCGCACGGTGACGGCATTGATTGAATCGCGTGGGATATCCTTGGAGGAATTGAACTACGCCAAGTTCCGTTTGCGCACCGCGCTGGAACAAAAGATTCGGACCGCCAAGCGTGAGGCCATGCGCAAGGTGCATGAAGCCCTGCTTTTTACCCCGGTTGAATTTACGGCGGACGGACGCTGCGCGATGGTTTTTCAACAGGGACGCTATGCCTACGATTGGCTTTATGCCGGATTCACGGATTTGCCCCGGCACTTCTTCCCACAGATCGGCAATCTGCGCGCCGATGGCGAGGAATTCGAGTGTGCCGTTTTTCTGGCGACACGGCTTGAAGGCGTGAAATACTGGCTGCGCAATGTCGAACGCAAGCCGACATCGTTCTCGCTGCAGACCGCTACCGACCGCTTTTATCCTGACTTTCTGTGCCAGATGAAGGACGGGCGGATTTTGGTGGTTGAGTACAAGAACACCCGCGACTGGGACTTGCCGGACAATATCGAGAAGCGACAGCTTGGCGAATTGTGGGAGCGGCGCAGCGACGGCAAAGGGCTGTTCGTGATGCCACGCGGCAAGGACTGGGCTGCGATCCGGGCGAAAATCCTGACCTGAATGACTCCTAAATGACTGCACATGAAAACCCTTAACCTACTGCACAACCAATCGTTGCAAATACCACTGAACATCTCCTGGCATCTCTCCAATCTGGGGCAATCGCAAGGACGCCAGGAGCTTTTCACCCGCCAATCTCCGCAACGTCTCAAAATTCTGCGGGAACATGCCATCGCTCAAAGCGCCATCTCGTCCAACCGCATCGAAGGCGTGGAAATCGAGCATAGTCGCGTGGGCACCGTCGTTTTCGGCAATCCGCCCCTGAAGGACCGCGACGAGGAAGAGGTCGCCGGCTATCGCGACGCGCTTAACCTCATACACGCCAAGCCACGCCTGCCCCTGTCAGAGGCCAACATCATGCGCCTCCACAAACTTTGCCGCAGCCAAATCTGGGACGCAGGTAAGTACAAAGAGAAGCCCGTAGACATCATCGAAATGTTGCCCAATGGCGAACGGCGCGTCCGTTTCCAAAGCGTCCCTCCATCCGAGACGCCTGGACAGCTTCGCCAAAGCATCGAACTCTGGGAGACCCTCTCCGCTGAACGTAGCGTTTCTCCTTTGATCCTGTTGGCGGCGTTCAACCTCGATTTTCTCTGCATCCACCCCTTCCGCGACGGCAATGGCCGCGTGTCCCGGCTGCTCCTGCTCCAGTCTTGCTATCTTGCCGGCCTGGAAGTCGGACGTTACGTCAGCCTTGAACGCCTCATAGAGGAGCACAGCGAGCGCTACTATGAGACCCTCGAACAAAGCTCCCACAGGTGGCATCAGGGTAAGCATGATCCTTGGCCATACATCGGCTACCTGTTGTTCATCATCAAAAAGGCCTACGACGAATTCGAGCAACGCGCCGGGGCACTCCCCCCGCCACGTGGCGAGAAAACTGAACTGGTTGTGAAGGCCATTCAATCGTTACCTCCCGATTTTTCCGTCATTGACATCGAGCGCCTCTGCCCGAGCGTCAGCCGCGACATGATCCGCCACATCTTGCGCAACCTCAAAGAGATGGGTAAGGTGGAGTGCGTCGGGCGCGGCCCCGGTGCCAAATGGCGAAATAAGGGTAATTCGCCAAAAAGAGTGTAATAAAAGGTATAATAACCCCGCCGGATTAGGTAATATTCTTGAATCATGTTTTTTGGTTTAATGCCGACCAATGAATAATTCGTGAAAACCGTCCGTTTGGCCTTGATTTTCACGGATAAATCCGGGGCAATTTGTGGCGATGTTTAACAAAACCCCAAAACCAAACAAAAAAACGCTCGCCGGCTACAAACCGGAGTCCGTTTCGTGAGCAAACTCTCCATCCTCGATTTACTCAATAATGAAGCAAATCCCAACTTTAGCCCACTCTCCCTCTTGAGGCCACGCCACCAAAGGACAACCAAGCCGCGCAACAAAGGGTTGACACCCGAGGGCCAAACAGGCTAAACACGCCCGTCATTTTTAGTTTCGAGAAAGGCCACGTTTATGCAACCGACCTATAAGCCATCCAAGATCAAGCGCAACCGCAAGCACGGCTTCCGGGCCCGCCAGGCCACGGCCAGTGGCCGCAAGGTGCTCAGCCGCCGGCGCGCCAAGGGCCGCAAATCCCTGTCCATCAGCGACAGGGCGTAACCGCCGTTTTTCGCCCCGCGCCGGGGCGTTCATGTCATGTCACCCGGCCGCGACCGCCCCAGCGCCCCTCCCCCGGATGCCGGCCGGGCGTTTTGCGTCCGGCCCACGCTGAACCGTGCGCAACGCCTGCGGCGGACGGCCGCATTTGCTGAAACCTACGCGCAAAACCAGCGCTGGCACGGTCGGCACATGGTGCTTTTCCGGCGCACCGCCCCCGATGCCGCGCGCCGCCTGGGCGTGGTGGCCAGCCGCAAGGTGGGCAATGCCGTCGAACGCGCCCGCGCCAAGCGCCGCCTGCGCGAGGCGTTCCGCCTGAACCGCCACCGCCTCACCGGCCCGGATGATATTGTTCTCGTGGCGCGCCGCTCCCTGCTCACCGCGCCGTGGCCGACGGTGGTGGAGGAGCTGCTGACGCTCGCGGCCAAGGCCCGCCTGCTGCCGCCAACATGAATCCGGTGGCGAGCTTGTTGTGCGCCCTGATCCGGGTGTACCAAAAAACTTTCAGCCTGCTGCTGGGCAACTGCTGCCGTTTTGAGCCGTCCTGCTCAAATTATATGCTGGAAGCCATCCGCACCCATGGAGTAGGGTACGGCGTTTTTTTGGGTCTGCGGCGCATTGCGCGCTGCCACCCCTGGAACCCCGGTGGCGCGGACCCCGTACCGCCACCCAAATCATCGGCTGGAAGACGAGAAACAAAGTTATGAATAAAAAAGACCTGCTGCCCATCATTTTGATTTTCATCCTGTTTCTGGCCTACCCGACCATTGACCGGAAGTTTGTCACCAAATTTTTCCCGCCCAAAGCCAAGCCCACGCCGGTGGCGGTGGAGCCGGCCACCGCCCCCACGCTGCCGGCGGATACCGCCCTTGCCGCGCCAACCGCTCCGGCCGATGCCGCCGCCCCCCTCCCCCCCCCCGCCGCGCTACCGGAAGCCAGCGAGCCCGAAGAACCCGCCAGCCCGGAAATCTTGACGGTTCTCGCCAATGAAAACGTCGAGCTGACGCTGTCATCCCACGGCGCGGGCATCGTGCGTGCGGCGCTGCTGAAATACCCCGCCGCCAAGGATGACCGCTCCCCCGTGGTTCTCGATTTTTCCGACCAGCCAGCCGCCGCGCCCCGTGGCTATCCCGGCCTGCGCGATCTGGCCTCGTTTGAGCTTTCCGCCGCCACCGCCGACTCCGTCAGCTACCGCAAAACCCTGCCCGGCGGCCTGGCGCTCGAACGCACCATCACCCTCGGCAGTGGCTACCAGCTCCAACTGGAGGACCGCCTGCACAATTATTCGGCCGCGCCGGTCGCCCTCCACGGCTACGGCATCCAGGCCGGCTTCATGGAAAACCTCCCCGGCGAAGAAGGCCGCCAGCAGATTCCCCTCTTGGGCGTGGATACGCTCAGCGGCAGCGATTCCGTAAAGTATTGGGCCGGCAAGTTCGACAAATGGTTCCCCGCTGGCGGCCCCCGCCAAATGCCGTTCATCCCCGGCCCCGGCCACGAGCCCACGCCCGTGGATTGGGTGGCGGTCAAAAACAAGTATTTCACCCAAATCGTCACGCCCACCGACGGCAGCGGGTTCAGTCGGCTGTTCCTCCAGCACGGCGCGCCGGTGCATTCATCCTTCCTGGGGCTTTTCCCGCGCACCTCCATCCCCATTCAGCGCGTCACGGCCTACCTCGAAATGCCGGACTACACCCTCCCGGCGGGCGAATCCTTCACCCAGCACTACACCTTTTATGCCGGCCCCAAAGTCTATGCCGCGCTCAAAGCCAACGGCCCCCATCAGGAAGACATCCTCCAGCTCGGCTTCTGGCGGCCCATCGGCATCTTCATTCTCAAAATCATGGTCTGGTTCCAAGGCCACATCTGGCCCTACAACTACGGCCTCGCCATCATTCTGCTGACGTTCCTCATCCGCATCATCTTCTGGCCGCTCAACCATAAATCCATGGTCAGCACCCGCCACATGCAGGAAATCCAGCCGCTCATCACTGCCGTGCGCGAAAAATACAAATCCGATCCCCAGCGGCAGCAGCAGGAAATGATGGCGCTCTACAAGGAGCACAAAATCAACCCCATGGGCGGCTGTCTCCCCATGCTCATTCAGATCCCCGTATTCTTCGCGCTCTTCACCGTGTTGCGCGGCGCCATCGAACTGCGCTTCTCTTCCTTCCTCTGGATTTCCGACCTCTCCACCCCCGAAAATCTGCTGCGCAACTACCTGCCCTTCGGCCTCAATATCCTGCCGCTGTTCATGGGCGTCACCATGTGGCTCCAGCAAAAAATGACCCCCACCAGCGACCCCCAGCAGCAGAAAATGATGATGATGATGCCGATCATCTTCACCT
>CAZNGD010000084.1:6813-8021 GCA_964572295.1 uncultured Verrucomicrobiota bacterium | reverse complement strand
ACTCTTTCCCTACACGACGCTCTTCCGATCTTCCGGCGCAGGTGTGGGAGGCGACCGTGGCGACTAAAATCATAATGCGACCGGCAACGGCCAATGATGCGAGCAGCGATTTGACGCTGGCCGATGGCTCGGACCTCGCCGGAGAAGCATCATTCGGACCAGCCAAGGGCGCGATTGATGTCCAGCTTGGCGTGCAACCCATCATGGCCATCCGCGCCCCATTTGGCCGGTTCCGGCCAATGGGCAACCGGGTTGGCAGCTACACATTTGAAGCCACCCGGCGTTTCAGCAGTTTTGGCGCTGCCGGGCGCTATATGCTGACCCACGGCATGAGCATCCCGCAGGCTGGGAGCATCATCTTCGACTATGGTGACAACGAAGGCTTTGTCGCGCTGCTCGGCTGTGTCATTCGGCAGGTTGGCCTCCCCCGCCACATCGGGGTGAGCGTGACCACCTCTTATGCCATCTCGTTTTCCGCGGCCGCTGAAGCGACAGATGATCAGGAGCTTGAGGATCTTCACAACGAATTTAATGACTTGGAAAGCCCCGGCGGCGAGGGAGGCGGATTACCGTGAAAAATTGGCTATGCAATAACGTTGCAATCATCATGCTGGCCGGTTGCAACGCAACTCTGGCGCCAGCCCAAAATCTGAATGTCCGTCAGTTTGAGCGCACCGTGGACCCGCGCAACGTCACCACCACCGATAAAATTACGTGGTATGCCGGCGAATCCATCGAGTACATCATCCACTCCCGCCGTGGCCCCGCTGTTGTGGACGTGCCGCTGGACAGCAGCGTCGTCTGGCGCGTCCATGATGCCACCGGCGACTACATCGTCGCCAGTGGCGAGGTGCTGACCAACGGCAGCACGCGCTTTTTTGTTGATTCCCCAAACGCCAATCTGCCCGCCGGAACCTATACCTCCTGGGCAACCGCCCACCAAGGCACCAACCTGCTCGGCGTCCTCGACCGCACCACCGTCGAAGTGCGCTGGCGCCCCGGCGATGATTACCAGATGGTCCCGCCCATCACCAACCTCTTCGATCAAGTGATGGCAGCGTGGAATCTCGCATCCGGCTATGCGTTAGATGCCGCCCTCTCCGCCGTGTCGAATCTCGCCTCCGTCACTACGCAGCAACTCGCCGATGCCGTGGCCCCGCTGGCCACCACGCAGGCGCTTGCCGATGCGGTAGCCCCGCTGGCCACCA
>CAZNGD010000084.1:0-6713 GCA_964572295.1 uncultured Verrucomicrobiota bacterium | reverse complement strand
CCCGCTGGCCACCACGCAGGCGCTTGCCGATGCGGTAGCCCCGCTGGCCACCACGGGCTACGTGGCGGCGGCTGTGGCTCCGCTGGCCACCACGCAGCAGCTTGCCGATGCCGTGGCCCCGCTGGCCACCACAGGCGATGTGGCGGCGGCTGTGGCTCCGCTGGCCTCCACCCAGCAGCTCGCCGATGCCGTTGCGCCGGCGAATATCTACGGGATGCTCGCGGATGTAGGCGTGGAGATCGTTGAGGATGCCGACGATTATTATATTGCCTCTGTGAGCGATCATCGCACCGGGGCGTCCATCTCGTTCGATGCGATGCACATTTACGCGCGCCCCGAAATGCCTTGGAACTTTGTCGGCGGCCCGCCGCCAACAATATCTGGCGTTCCCATTGCCACCACGCAGGCGCTTGCCGATGCCGTGGCCCCGCTGGCCACCACGCAGGCGCTCGCCGAGGCCGTCGCGCCCTTGCTCACCAACGCCGCCACCTGGTGGACCTATCCGGCGGGCGGCGACGTGGGCATGGGCGGGCACAGCATCACGAATGTCTCGGAAGTGCTGGTGCAATACGCCGATGGCGGCTCCAAATTATTTATTGAACCCGGCGGGATTCGGTCAAGTATTGGGCTCAATCTCGTCATGGACGAATCACGAATAGAAGGGTTATATTTTGTGGATACGCCAAATAATAAAGGGTTATTGATCGACGACGCCTACGCCATTACTGATTCAACGATAAGACTCGCACACAACGTCACCGCCACGACCGATATTACCCTCGACAGCGGTCAGCAGTACCAGTGGTCAATCGGTGCAATTGAGAATGAGTATGTCGTATTGGTTGGCATAACCACCACCAACTCCCCTAATCGGTCCAGCGTGCGGCTTTCTTTTGTCGGCAGCGGCTCCGGTCAAATATTCAGCTTCAATCCGGGATGCTACGGCACCGAGGAGCTTGTGTGGATTCCCGCACAGCAGAACGATAATTTTTACATCGAAGCCCACGCCAACGCCCCCGACCCCGCGCCCTCTGCCCCGCCGACCATCACAAAGCTGCGTGCGTGGGTTTTGGCGAATTCCATGCTGGTCGCACGCGAGCACGAGCTGACCGGTCAAATTTTTCTGGTTGATGACCCTGCCGAGCCACGGCAGATCGCTAACCTCCGGTCTGCGGAGGCAGAGGCGGCGGAGGCGTTGGACTTGGCATTAGACGAGGTGTGGCACCGCACCGCCTCGACCGACCTGCAAGGCAACACCATGCGCTTCAATCCGCGCTACGACATTTATGGAACGAACGATCTGCTGAATTTCAAATTCGGCGGCGAGACCATGCTGCAATTCGATGGCACCGGTTCCAAAGTCATCCCCGAAATCCGCTCTTTTTCGGTCGGCCCAGGAACGACCGCCGAAATGACCGTCTGGAGCTACGCCGGCGGCGAAACGAATCTTGTGCCGGAAGTTTCAACGAACCTCCAAGACTGGCTGCGCCTTGATGCAAGCGCGATTGTCTCGGCAGCAATGCTCGATCAATATACGGCAAAGATCGTTTTCACAAACTCCGCACCCAAGGCGCAATTTGTCCGCTTGGTCGATGTGTCGGGCGGAGAGGGAGACCCCGTTGTCCGAGTGCTTGCCGCGATGGAGTTGGGCGGTGTCAAAAGCACGACGTGGCCGGGGCTGCCAGCCCTCGATGTTGTCGATGTGGGCGACATCCCCGGCGAAGGTAATGTGGAGTGGACGTGGACGGTCAACGCGGCCGCCCCCGCCCGCACCATTGTTTTTTCCGACCCCTCCGCCACCGACAAGCATCCGATACTTATCTGGCCGCCGCCCTACACGCCGGCCGCCGTGCAGGAGGTCAAGGTCATCTCCCCGCCCAATGGGATGTCGCTCGCTTATGCGGAGGAGTTTGATAATGCCGCCACCGGCGAAACGGCTTATTACGCCTATACTTTTTACCCCGCGCATAATGCCTGGTACTTGTCTGGCTGGTCGTCCGAGATGTACAACCTCCAGCCCGTCATCCCCGGTTGGAGCCCGCCATGACCCGGCGAGCGTATATCTTTGTTCCTGGCATCCTCAACTACCCAGGTAGACCCACAGCTTGGACCGACCGCGCAGTGACGTGGGTCCACACCAACACGGATTCCGTGGCTGAGAAATACGAGTACATGGCTTTTCCGCTATCCCGCCGGATCAAAGCCTTGCAACGCGCAAATGGGCTGGCGGAGTTGATGGACCACTATGACTCGTACAAGTATGAGCTGATTATCGCGGCGCATTCAAATGGATGTGAAGTCACCAGGCTGGCGCTCGGCATAGCCAAACGGCACGTCAACCGGCTTATCCTCATGGCTCCGGCCATCCCCGCCATTCGCCACGGACTGTTGGATCAACTCGGCCTTGGCCGAATTGTCCGGCTCTCACTGCTGATCGCAACCGAAGACAAATTTCTAGCCAGTCGCTTCCTTGGCGGCCGTCCAGTGTCGCAAATCAAGGCGGTGTTTGGCGTTGCCGCGCGCGCTGGCGTGCTGTTTGTGCCCGGCGGCCATTCCACCTTTTTCACCCAGGCAAACTTCGAGCAATCCATGCAGTACATCACCGGAGAGACACCATGAGCAAGCACCTTGGCAGCACCATAGCAATTGGCTTTGCAACCGCCGCGCTATGCGGCTGCGCCGGTTTGGGCCGCGTGGTGCAGGGCGCCGCCGGAATCATCGCGCCAGAATACAAGGCCTCTTTCGACAATGTGTACGGCCTTCTGCTACAGGATCAGCTCCTAGCCAGCCTTGAGCTGGAAGCGGTTTTAATTACCCGCGATGGCCGAATTCTCCGCAAGGATGACCTCAGGCCCACGGTGCTGACCACCCAGCAAGCGTATGCCTGGGATGCACTGCCAAAAGGCTTTATCCCACTTTTCCTAGGCAATGCCGAACGCCTTCCTCCCGAACAGGCCGAACAGCGCAAGGCGCTGGCCGACGCGCTAAAAGCAGTGCCTGCAACCCCCGCAACCGAACCAAAGCAAAAGGAATCAAAGCCATGAGCATCCCCCGCATCATCCTATCTATCATCCTGGCCGGCGCCATCACCGCCGGCGCACAAAGCAACCCATTTGGCGAGATTGGCCGCGCTGGGGCTGATTACGTCACATATCCCAACCGCCTGCCCACCGTAAAACTAACCGATGCCGAGTCGCTCAACCTCATTACCACGATTCATTCGATTTTCGATTCTGCCGAGGTGCAGCGCAGCGATGTGGAAACCGCCATGGTGAAGGTCTTTGGCGAAGCTCGCGCTGCAGAATATCTGCGCCTGTTCGACGCCCGCCAGCGAGGCGAGCGATGGTCGCGCCGCGAAAATGTCCAGATGATCGCCGCCCTATATCCTTATATACCCGGCGGAGACGAAGATGCCAAGGCCGCCTGGATCATCGCCAAGGCCTCCCCCTGTTTCACCCCGGAACGGTTCGGCGGCGTCATCATGCCTTATGTCATCGAGCGCATCGAGGAGTACCGCGCCGCCGGCGGGACCCTTGACCGCTGGCCCGAGGTCATCGAGCCCCCTGCGCCAGACCCGGTTCCCCCGCCGGCCACCTTCGACCTGTCGCAGGTCAAATGGCTGCACTACGACGTGTCCGGCTGGCCCGTCACGACCGCGCTGGATGCCTCGGTGAGCAAGTCCGGGGCCGTCACCCTCCATTACGACAAGGCCCGCGTCTGGCCCGAGGTTGATGGAGCCGTTGCCAATCCGTGGGTTTTTGTTCAGCTCGATGGCCAATGGTACGCCGCAACCTGGGAATGGCTGCGTCCGGGCCAGCAATCGAAAGATATGGGCGGCAAGTCATGGGGCGGGCACATCAAGCGGCCGCCGCTCTCTTCATGGGAGCCCAAGCCCGGCGAGCGAGTTTTTATGATGGTTTCCGGCCTTGCCCGATCCGGCACCAAGAATGTCAAGGAAAGGAGTAACCTGTGCGAAGTCGTCTTCCCGTAGTCATTGCCTTGGCCATGCTTGTGGTCTGCTCCGGCTGCGTAGTCGTCTGGTCGCCGCGCGAAATTATCGTCAGCGACCCGTCTATCGTTACCGCTGTCAGCAAACAACCCGCAGCCTCCACCGAGGCCACGGAGCCCGTCGCCCCGTAGGAGTTTTATATGGCGGATATTGACGTCAAAATCGGAATAACCACCACCGGCGATGCCTCGGGTGTCAAAGCGGTGGACGATGCCATCAAGACTGCCGGCCAGTCTGCACAGGCCGTTGCCGATGCCACTGTTAAATCACAGCAACAATCGGCCGAGCAAATCAAAGCCGCAGCGGAAGCTGCGAGACAGGCGGCCGAGGAAGCCAAAAAAGCAGCGGAAAACCTGAAGGATGCCGGAGATGCCGGCCGTGGACTCCAAGAAACCGATGGTGCCATAAAGAGCCTTCTTGATGCCGTCTCTGGATTTAGCCGTGCCGATGCCCGCGGGCTCATTATGGGATTCACAACCAGCCTCCGTGCGATGTCTTCCGGCGACATTTCACAGGGGATTGCCAGCGTCTCACGCGGCCTGTTTTCCATGGCCAATGCCATCCCCAACCCCGCCATTGCTGTCGCCGCCAGCGTAGCTCTCGCTTCACTCGCGGCCGTGTGGAAATCTTTCGCCGCAGATGCAAAAAAATCGGCTCAGGAAGACCTAAACGACTTGGGGGAAACCTTTGACGAAGAGATGGCCCGGATGGAAGAGTGGGCAAATGTCAAATTGGAATGGGCCGGCATCAAAAATGCCAACCAAAATATCATCAAGGATTTTTCGTCTGTGGTGGATGCCGCCGCCGCCACTCAAAAAGCAATCGAGATGATCTTTTCGGCCAAAATTGGATCGCAGATCGCGGGCCTCCAAATTGAACAAACGGGCGCGGCCCAGGCAGGCGACAAGGGCAAGGCCGGGGAAAGTGCCAGGCAGATCGAACAACTGCGCCAGTACGAAGAGCTGGTTAAACTCAACTACAGCATAGTCGAAGAAAAGGCCAAGCTGGAAGAAATGAAGCTCCGGATCGGGGAGCAGGCGCTCGCCGCCCAAAAAATGGCGCAGGAAGTCGAGGCATCCAAAAACCAGCTAATCGAACTCAAGGCCGTTATCAGGGAGACTTTTGGTGCCGGAGCCCTTCGCACCGATTCGACCGCCTATAAAGATATGCTTCGGAGCACCCAGATGCAGGCCGATGCTGCGGGCCAGCAGGCAGCGCGGTATGCTGGCTACCCTATGTTTGAAAATCTCAGGGCGGCCGAACAGGCCAAGGAAGACTTCTTTCGCAGCTTCAATGCCAAACTCATCGGCCTCGCCGACCAGGCTGCGCTAGTCAAAGAACAAGAGCAATCGCTCGCCGCCGCCCGTGAGGCATCGAATGAGGCCGCCCAAAAGTCGGCCCAGGAGTACACCCTTCTAAAGGCTCAAATCGAAGCCCTCGAAAGCAAACTCATAGACCTCTCTACCGCCGCCGGGCCTGACATGGCCGGTCGCGCCGCCGAACAGGCGGCCAATATGGTCAAGCAGTCCAACGAAATCTTGGAGAGCATGGAAACCCTCCTCGTCGAAGATGCCGAGAAAATCATTGCCGCCGGGGAAGCTGCATTCCAAGGCGCGCAAGAGGCCGCCGGCAAGCTGGACGCCGCCCGCACCGCCTACGAAGAATCGGCCTCATCCATGACAGAAGCCATCGAAAAAGTGGGTAACGCGGCAGAAGGTATCGGCGACGAATCAGCGGCCGCAGGCGAGAAATTCCAAGCCGCCGCTCAGGAGTTTCGGGCAAATCTAGGCGTCGCTGCATCCAACTTCTCGCAGGCATCGGCCAACCTGAACTCCACCGCCATCAGCATTGGCCGCCAGGCCGCCGATCTGGCGGCAACACAGCTACAATTCGCCACGGAAGTCGCCATGCTAAAAGCGCAGACCGCCGCCGCGCTGGCCAACTCATCTCTGGCTCTTTCGCAAATCCGTAATATGGGCTGATCATGGAAGAAAAATGGAAAATCAACGGTGACACCCCAGCCGATCTCGGCGTGGAAGCCATGGTGTTGTACTTCCAAAATCTGGACGATGACTATGCGGAACTGCGCGTCCCCCTCGACATCGCCGAGGCCACGCCGTCCGGGTTGGCGCCTGCCGATCCCGTGGTCATTGCCCACGCCGCAACCGTCATCTTCCGCGGAACTGTTGGCAATCCAATCCTGAATGCAACCGGCTTGATGCATCAACGCTCCATCATGGTCTATGGCCCATGGCGCCTGCTATCCACCACCGCATACAAGGCATCATACACCTACACTGGCAGTAACCCACAGACTACAACTCACGCCACATTGTCCGGCGCCGCCGCCGGCATTATCAATTCAATCTTCAGCCAACCGGCGCTGGCTGGCAAAATCACCAAAGGCACAATTGATCTCGGCGATTTGATCATTCCGCCAACTGATATTTACGACATGTCTTGCGCGGATGTGATCCGTCAGGTCACCCGCTTTATACCCGGCGCCTTGTGCGCGTTCGACTATTCAACCAACCCGCCCACGTGCCACATCGTCAAAGACAACTCCGCCGTCCTGCAAACCGTTCAAGTGGATGTGGATGCCGGCAGCACATCGAACCTACGCCTCATCCCGAGACATGACCGCATCCTCGATGGTGTCGTCTTAACCTATGAACTCCAAGATACCCGCAAAACCCGCACCTGG
>CAZNGD010000083.1:0-8165 GCA_964572295.1 uncultured Verrucomicrobiota bacterium | reverse complement strand
GCCCAACGCCGGCCTTCACCGAGCAAAGCACCCAGGAAAACATCCTCGTCACCGGCATCAAGGTGGTGGACCTGCTGACACCGTACCGCAAGGGCGGCAAGATCGGGTTGTTCGGCGGCGCGGGCGTCGGCAAAACCGTCCTGATTCAGGAGTTGATTCACAACATCGCCAAAACCTACGGCGGCTACTCCGTCTTTGCCGGCGTGGGCGAGCGCACCCGCGAAGGCACCGACCTCTATCAGGAGATGAAAGACTCCGGCGTGATTGACAAAACCGTGCTGGTCTATGGCCAGATGAATGAGCCCCCCGGCGCGCGCGCCCGCATCGCGCTGAGCGCCCTGACCGTGGCGGAATACTTCCGCGACGACATGAAGCAGGATGTGCTGCTGTTCATTGACAACATCTACCGCTTCACGCAAGCGGGCGCGGAAGTGTCCGCCATGCTGGGCCGCATCCCCTCCGCCGTGGGCTATCAACCCACCCTCGGCACCGACATGGGCGAACTGCAGGAGCGCATCACCTCCACCAAGCAGGGCTCCATCACCTCGATCCAGGCCGTCTATGTGCCTGCGGACGACTATACCGATCCCGCCCCCGCCACCACCTTTGTGCACCTGGATGCCACCACCGAGCTTTCCCGCGCGATGGTCGAGCTGGGGATTTATCCCGCCGTGGACCCGCTCACCTCCTCCTCCAGCCTGCTCAATCCCTATGTCGTCGGCGAGGAACACTACCGCGTGGCCCAGGGCGTCAAGGAAATCCTCCAACGCTACAAGGATTTGCAGGACATCATCGCCATCCTCGGCATGGACGAACTCTCCGAGGAAGACCGCGCCGTGGTCGCCCGCGCGCGCCGTGTCCAACGCCTGCTCTCCCAGCCGTTTTTTGTCGCCGAGCAATTCGTCAACATCCCCGGCTGCTTTGTCCCGCTGGAGCAGACCATCCGCTCCTTCAAGGAAGTGCTGGCCGGGCAACACGACGAGGTTCCCGAACAGGCCTTTTACATGGTCGGCTCCATTGACGATGTCCTGGCCAAGGCGCAAGCCATGAAAGCGCAGTCATGACCGAATTTTCGCTGGTCATCCGCACACCCGACCACGAATGCTACGGCGGCCCCGCCGAAGGCCTCACCGTGCCCGCCCTGAACGGCGAGCTGGGCATCCTGGCCGGCCATTTGCCCCTGCTGGCCGGTTTGAAAGCGGGCGTGGTGCGGGTCCGCCTCCCCGGCGGCGGCGCGCGCTGGTTCGCGGTGGATGGCGGCATTCTCGGTGTGGAACGCGGCAGCCCCGTGCGCCTGCTGGCCGTGCAAATCACCGCCTGCGCCTCCGCCGAAGAAGCCCGCGCGGCGGCCGCCGACTTCCAACGCGCGGCCGCGCCGGTCGCCATCTGAAATCCCCCGCATCGGTGGGGAATGCCATTTACAACCCGCCGCCGCGCGGGGTAGGGTGTGGGGAAGTCTTGGCCACGGAGTACACCATGAAAATCAAGTTGTTCCGCCTGTTATTGCTGACTCTTGTCGCCGGCTGGTTGACGGCCTGCGGCTCCCGCACCGCCCCCCCCCCGCTGGTGCTGGGCACCGATGCCAAACTCCCCCCGTTTGCCTCCCGTAGCGATTCCGCCCCGGGCGGGTTTGCCGGGTTTGATATCGAAATCGCCAAGGCCATCGCCGCGCAAGCCGACCGCCCCCTGCACATCAAGGAACTCGATTTCGTGGACTTGCTGCCCGCGTTGGCCGCCGGCCAGGTGGATCTCGTCGTCGCCGCCATGAGCATCACGCCCGATCGCCAACAGGTGGCCGACTTTTCGGAGCCGTACTACAACGCCACGCCGGTCGTCATCACACTGGCCGATTTTCCCGCGCCGCAAACCCCCGAAGACCTGCGCGACCGCCGCCTCGCCGCCTTGCCCGGCTCCGCGGGCGCCGCGCTGGCCGCCGACCTCACCAGCACCGAGAACGTCCTGCTCGTGGGCGCGCTGTGGGATGCCGTCATCATGCTCAAAAATAGCGGCACGGATGCCATCGTGCTCGATGAACAACCCGCCCGCGCCCTGACGCGCAACGATCCCGAGATTGCCCTCGCGCCGCTCGCCGTCCCGGCGGATCAATACGGCGTGGCGGTGCGCGCCGGCCGCGCGGATTTGCTGGCCATCGTGAATGCCGCCCTCGCCGCCGCCCGGACCGACGGCCGCTATGAGCAGTGGCTCAACCAATGGCTGCTGCTCGGCGACTAGCGCTTTGGCCGAAACCCCCAACCCAAGGACGCCATGACCCGCCGCCCCATCCTTCTCGCCACGTTGCTGCTCTGGACGGTCGCCCCCGGCGCGCTGCGCGCGGGCGTGCAATGGGGCGGCTGCCTCGAACCGGGGCGCGACCAAAATCTGCGCCTCTCCTTCGGCGTGATTTCCGAGTTTGAGGGCATGATCGCCGAAACCCGCCGCAAACTCTACGATGTCACCGGCAACTCCTGGAAACAGGAGGATGCCGAGCGCTACAGCACCAGCGACTTCAATCTCGACGGCTCCTATCAGACCATGGGCTTTTCGCTGGATATGGCCTGGTCCTTCATCCACCTCCAACTGGATTCCATTTTTCTCAATCCCGCCACCTCGGCCACCGCCCAGCGCGATTACTATATCGCCATCAGCGACAGCATCGAATACCAGGGCCGCCACTACGACCACCTGATGATTCCCGAAGGCGCGCCCTTCAACGCCGAACTCTTCGGCAACATGACCGAACTCAACTTCCTGCTCGTCCCCGTGGGCTTCACCATCGGCGATTTTGTCCACATCAATCCCTCGTGGGCCTTCGGGCTGGTGCTGTTTGGCGGGCGCTATGAAATCGAAGCCGGCTCCCCCCGCGGCGCCACCACCTACCAAAACCCACCGGAAGAATTCGTCATCGGCGGCGAAACCAGCGGCCTGACCATCCTCGGCGCGCCGCAGTGGGGACCCGGCATTGACCTGCACCTGGGCTCCACCAATGGCGTGCAAGTGCGCCTGCGCGCGCAATATCTCTTTGCCAGCTATGACGGCGGCACCGGCTGGTTCACCACCGCCGACCACCGCGAAAAAAATCTGGACTTCAGCCACAAAAATCTGCGGCTGCGCGGCCAGGTGGAAATCCCGCTCAACCGCGTGGCCCTGACCATCGGGCTCCAGGCGCAATTCATCGAGACCGATGGCACCGTCTCCTCCAGCGCCACCGATCCCGCCGATATTCTTGCCCGGCGCGAACGGTTCGACAAGGACTTCTCCTTCCGGCTCCACTCGCTCCTCGGCACCATCGGCATTACGTTTTGACCCCCGGCGCCGCCTTGCGTTGCCCCCCCGGTCCGGTTATACCCGCCCCATGCAATTAGCCTGAATAATTCATCAACAGGGAAGAAAAAGTCATCATTGATTACAGAGGCCAATGATGCGGATAATTCAAAAATCCGGTCATTGTTCCTGTTTCGGATTGGATTGTAGAGCTGGAACGGTCGCAGACCTTCCAGCCTTGCCCGGCGGGAAGGTATCGTTCCTCAACCATTCCCGCCCTGCAACAGCCCGAATCCGCGAAATTATTGGGCGGACAATGCGGAACTCAGGTGAATGATTCAGGCTGGAGCATTTGAAGAAATAATGCAGCCGGGAGGTCGTGGCGAATTGGGCTTGGCCGAGGAAGGCGAAGCAGGAATAGCCGCGCCATTTCGGTGAAGCCTGACAACGGCCAAGCCCAATGCAGTAGACAAAACGGCTGCAGAATTGATGAAAATGCTCCAAACCTCTCGGCCTTGGAAGCGCGCATCCTCGGCGCGCTGGTGGAAAAGGAACTCTCCACTCCCGAATACCACCCCCCTGACCCTCCTCGCGCGGGTCGCCGCCTGCAATCAGAAAAATAATCGCGACCCCGTCATGCAGCTCTCCGCCGACGAAATCAGCGCCGCGTTGAACACCCGGCAATACGAGAAACAATGCGTGGGCACCTTCAGCAGTGTGGGCTCGCGCGTGATGAAATATACCCACCGGCCAGACTTCCTGATCTCGGAGGAAATTGCGTTGGCACGATTTCGCCGTTGAGATCGGGAAGTCTCACATGGCAAGGGCTGATATCTTCGCGAGTTTGTAGTTCCGCCTTCAGGCGGCCTGTACCGAACTTTCCGCCTGAAGGCGGGACTACGAACGGGTTATTCCGCTTGAAGATGGTCAATCCGCAACAAAACAGTAGGATCGCCGCCAACGGAAGCGGCAGCTATTGGGGGCAAACCACTTGCAGAATCCGCAATCCCCCCTTCGAGGTCACGACCAAAAAAGCGCCAAAGCAATTTCCGCATATTCCCCCAAAAACCCGTCGAGGTCAGGAAGTCTGACCGGCTGGTGGACACCCTCGCCGTGGACACCCCCGCCGTTGTTCCGGCGGCGGATTTTCAAACCGAAAACCCTTCAACGCAAACGACGCAAACGACGCAAAAGGTCACAACGGGAGATGATCTTATGCGTTGATGGCTGTTTCTGTAGCCGGCCTCGCTGAGGCCGGTCATATCAGCCCGCCGGGGATCCCCCCCCACCAACAAAAAGGCGGCAGGGTTTTCACCCTGCCGCCGTCGGCCAATGGCCGTTTTATTGCGCCCAGATGCGGATCAACCGGCGGGCTGCCGCCGAGGACTTGATCGTCACCGTCGAGCCGCTCACCTCATAGTCTGCGGGCGCGTTCAACAGCACCCAATTGAACCCTTGCCCGGCCAGCACCGCATCCGCGCCTTCCACCCGGACGAGCGAGGCGCCGCTGGGCAGCTCGAACGTGAAGCCGGTCCCCGCCACGAACACAATGGCCGGAATCTCGACCTCCAAGGGTTCGTCGCCCTCTTCGATTGTCAAGTTGACCGTCTTGGTGGCGATGGGGTCCCAAGCCGCATCCACTGCGGTGATTTCAAGGGTGTAGGTACCCGCCGCGCCTGGAGTGTACGTGAAGGTCGCGCCGTCCCAAGTGAACCCAACCAGGATTTCCTCATTATCCGGGCCGTACAGGTGCAATTCCCAGTCATCCGCCACGGCCTCGAGCAGCTCGACACCCAGCACGAGTTCCTCGCCCACCGTGCCGGTCAGACTGCCGGTAACGACGATTTCCGCGCCCCCGCCGCCGCCTTCGCCCTTGGTGATGTACACGTTGTTCATGCCCAGGTTGAAGGCGTACTTATTGACGAAGGTCCAACGGACATAGCGCGAGGCCGCATCGAGTTCGTATGGCCCGAAGGTCGCGTAGCTTGTGCTGACCTGGGTATCGTCAATCGTGTCCACCTCCGACCAGTTCGTGCCATCGCTCGACTCTTCCACCAGGAATTCCATGGGGGCTGTGCCAGTGTTGGCCGTATTGCCCTTAAGATCGAAGGTCAGGGTGTCCGGGGTGGAATCGAAGTTCACAGTCAGGCTGTCATTATTTGCATTGAACTGGGCGCGGCCGTCCGTATAGCCGCCCATGCTGACACCCGACCAGCCCGTCATTCCCGCCCAATCGTTGCTTACGGTGTGTGCTTCCGCGATCGGCAGAATCGCCACATTCAGCGGCACATTGACCACCGAGAAGTTGATGGTTTTGTCCACGGTGTCTTCGTCGCTGTCTTCCACGTCCACCTTCGCCCAATAGGAACCCTGCGGGGCGGTGGCGTTGATCGTGAATTGATTGCCGCTGGCGCTGTAATACGCCGCGCCCAGCGAGCTGCTCCACGAGTAGTCGTAGGGCGCCGTGCCGCCGGTGGCCGTCGCGGTGATCACCGCGCTGTTGCCTTCGACGACGGAGAAGCCCTCCGCCTTGTCGAACGCCACTTTCAACACGGCCGGACCCGGCGTGCCAAACGAAATGGCGATGTCGTCAATGTTGAAGCGTTTGTTAGAGGCCGCAGCCGCCGTGGCGAAGAACTGCAAGTAACGAGCGCCCGCGGGGATGCTGTCCACAGTCACCTGAGTCAGCGTCGACGGAATGTCCGCCGCACCGGAGAGGGTATGGACTGTGGTCCATGTGCTGCCGTCGGAGCTGACATTGACCTGCACATTCACGTTGGCCATGTTGTCAGTGCCATAGCTGGCAATCAGGAACGAGACTTCGGTGATGTCCTGGTCATACGCCTCGGCCATGGTGAGGGTGGCGTTGGTGGCGGTGACGGGGAAGAACCGCGCCGACACATCGCCATTCCTCTTGTCATTGGCATCCGTGCCCCGGAGCGCACGAAGCGTAGCCCAGGTTTTGCCGTCTTCGAGCACGCCCGACCCCGCGGCATAACCGGTGGGCAAGGTTTTGTTTTCGAAGTCAATGAACGCATCCGGCTCGGCGGAGGCTTCCGTGACGGAGAAGTTGATGGTTTTGTCCACGGTGTCTTCGTCGCTGTCTTCCACGTCCACCTTCGCCCAATAGGAACCCTGCGGGGCGGTGGCGTTGATCGTGAATTGATTGCCGCTGGCGCTGTAATACGCCGCGCCCAGCGAGCTGCTCCACGAGTAGTCGTAGGGCGCCGTGCCGCCGGTGGCCGTCGCGGTGATCACCGCGCTGTTGCCTTCGGTGACGGTGAAGCCCTCGGTCTTGTCGAACGCCACATTCAACGCGGCCGGACCGCCACCGCTAACGCTGTGATAGCCGAGATACTCATTGTTGCCCGTGGTTGCATCATCCACGTCTGTGATAGAGAACTCCTCCCAGTCTGCAGCGTTGAAGTCGGTATTGACGCCGGTGGTGATGGTGTTCTTGCGGACAAAGCTCTTATCCTGAGCAGCGTTGGCGGTCATGCCGAACGCGTCCACAACATTGGCAAACGCATAAGTGGCGCCGGTGTAGAGGACCACGCTGTCATCGCCGTTAAAACCGCAAGCCGCACTCGATTCGTTTGCGGTTGCGTAGGAGGGCAGGGCGGCTTTAGTGTTCTTGATCAGATGGGTTCCGCCGGCAGGGACGGTGCCAGTCAAGGCAGAGGAGTTTCCGGGAGTTCCCCCGGTTTTCCATGCCTCGCGATTGGCGTTGTTCCATGAGCCCAAACGATAACCGCCCGCCGCCAAATCAATGGCTACGCCACTGGCATTGTAAAGCTCGATCCACTTGTTGTCGCTGGCACCTTCGTAGTACTGCGAAATGATCAGTCCGCCTGAAAGCACCGGGGCCTCCTTAAAGGAGACGGCGACGGTGACGGCTTGGGCGGGCATGGTGAACTTGCCGCCGGAGACCGGCACGTTGCTGCTATCGGCCGCGGTGACGGTGATGGCATCGAGGACATAACCGCTATTGGGCGACGCGTTGACGGTCACTTGCACACCCGCCGCCGCTTCGGTGGCCGGGGTGGTGGTGGCGGAGCCATTGGCGCCGGCGTTCACGCTGATGGCATACTTGGGCGCGGGGGCGGTGATGGAGAAGTGGATGGTCTTTTGAACCTGGTCTTCGCCATCGTCCACTTCGACCTCGGCAGAGTAGGTGCCGGCGGGCGCGCTGCCGTCAATGGTGAACACGTTGTCGCTGACGCTGTAGTCGCCCTCGTCCATATCGGTGCTCCAGCTGTAGTCATAGGAACCTTCACCACCGCTGGCCGTTGCCGTAATGGTTGCGCCTTCGCCGACTTCGATGGAGAAGTTGTCGGACTTGTCGAACACCACATTCAACGCCACGGGGCCGCCATCCAACTTGTATATTTCGATATCGCTTTGTGCACCTGAATAGCAGGCGAACCGGGGCGAGCTATTATTCCATTGCAACATTCGAGCAGAGAACTCAGCGTTGACGACTTTTGTCCGGTTGGAGGCGCCAGCTGTAAAAGTCCATTGAAACTTGGCTGCTGTGGCAGCGGCCGATGATGCAACGCCATTGGCTGTAGACCCTGCGTTGCCAATATAAAATCCGGCCGCTTCATTGTAGATGCTGAAATTGCCGCCGACAGAATCAATGCGCCACACGCGGTCGGTGCCGGGGTTTTCAACTTTCCCGCCGCTGGCGTTTACCACCAAACCGGTGAACCCCACCGTGGCTGCCGAACCCACACGGACATTCGCCATGGCTTTGTCCGAACTACCGCCGCCGATGAATACGTAGTAGCCGCCGGAAGTGATATCACCGGGCGACGTGACAAGGCTGAATGAGCCCGACCCATCGTATGCCGCCTGCGCGGGCAGCAAGGCACAAAGGGCAATAGTGAGAACAACGGGGATCA
>CAZNGD010000082.1:0-8221 GCA_964572295.1 uncultured Verrucomicrobiota bacterium | reverse complement strand
GGCATTCATCTCCAGTGGCAATTCCGGGTGGGGGGTGGCGGTGATGGCCATGGCGATGTCGCGGTCCAGCAGCCAATTCACCGCGCCGAGGAAGAAGTCCGCGTTGGCGCCCATGAGGCCGCCATTGCTGACGAAGTCGGAGTCGCCGAACACCACGAGGCGGGTGGGGCGGATTTGCACATGGACGCCCGCCACGGGGCCGCGCTCCACGGCGACCGCCACGGGGACGGGGCCGGGGATGTCCACCGGCGGATCAAAATGGACGGCGGCATCGTCGAGATTGAACTCGGCCCAGCCGGCGGACGAGCACAGGGCCAGTGGGGTCACGCGGGGTTGATCGCCGCCGGCTTCGGGAGTGCGCGCGCGCACGGACCGCGGCAGCATAAAGACGCTGGCCAAGTCCTGGAGTGGCGCGGTGATGGCGTGAGGCGGATAGCTGGCCACATACAGCTCGCGCCCGCTCAGGGTATGCGCCTCATCCACCACGATGTCGTTGCCCAGCGCAATGCCCCAATCGTGCAGCAGGGCTTCAAGGCCGGTGGTCACGCGGGCATCCAGCAGCAGGAGCAGGCGGCCCTTGCGGATGAGATAGTCGCGCAGCAGCGCAACTTCAAACGGCGCGAGCTCGCGTTGCGGCCCGGCAATCACGAGCAGCGCGCAGCGCGTCGGCACCATTTTGGTTTGGCCGAGGTCGAGTTGTTCGAGATCGAGATTTTGGTCGCGCAAAAAAGCGGCAAGGCGCGAGTAGCCGTGTTGCCGGTCAAAGTCCAGCGGCACGTGTTCGCCGTGGCCTTCGAGGAAGCACACGACGGGGCGGGTGGCCTGGGTCAGGGCATGGATGGCGCCGCTGATGTAGGCTTCGCCCCGGAACAGGCGGCGCGGGTTTTCGGCGCCGTCGGTGGTGGGGGCATATTCCACGAAATCCGCCGCCGGGACGGCCAGGTGGCGGCCGCCGGTCGCCAGCACCACGCATTCATCGCCGTTCAGATTGTACTGCCGCACCAGCTCCTTGGTGCGCGCGCCGTCCAAATCGGGGTCCACAAACTCGACGCGCACATTGGCGCTGGCGGCGGTGTATTCCTGCAAGAGCAGCGCAAGCGGGCGGTAGGCCTCATGGCCGGGGCGCACCAGCGCATGGAGCCGGATTTCGTTGGCGTTGGCTTCCAGCAGGCGGCGGCTGGCCTCCGCGAGGCGCACGGAATGCGCGGCGCGCCAATGCCAGCGCGCGTAGTGCCGCTGCGCCAGATAATTCACCATGCCGAAGATGGCCACCCCGAGCAGGACGGCCAGCGCCACGTTCGCCCGCAACACAAGGCGTTGGCGGCGGCTGGCGGCGAGCGGACTGGAAGGCAGGAGGTTCATGGCGGTTCAGCGCAGACGGCGCACCTCCAGCAAACGGCTGGCGGTGAACAGCAGCAGCACCGTGGCACTGACGTACCACACGATGATGCGGGTATCCACGATGCCGGCCGCCAGTTCGGCCATGTGGCGCGGCGCGGCCAACTGATGGGCCAACTGCCGCACTGCGGCCAATGGCGCATGCAGCGGCAGCAGGCCACCGGTCAACAGCAGGCTCAAGACGCCCAGGCACGCCATGGCGGCGATGGCCTGGTGGCGGGTCAGCAGTGAACACAGCAAGCCGATGGCCAGAAACAGCGCGCCGATGAGCGCCGACCCCAGATAGCCCGCAGCCACGGGTCCCCAATCCAGCGGCGGCAGATGCGCGCCGCAGCGCCGCAGGATCAGCGCGAACAGCAGCGTGGGCAGCCACAGCAAAATGAACATCGTGTAGGCGGCGGCAAACTTGGCCAGCACCACGGCGGTTTCGCTGACGGGCGCGGCCAGCAGCGTCGGCAAGGTGCCGAGGCGGCGTTCTTCGGCAAAGAGGCGCATGGTCAGCAGCGGGGCCACCAGCAGCATGGCCAGCCAGTAGCCGGTGGCGCCGAACCCATTGCTCGCCAGATCGCCGGTCAGCGGCCCCTGCGCCAGATTGGTGGCCAGGACCCACAGGCTCACGCCGGTAATCACCAGAAACGTCGTGCCGATCACGTAGCCGATGCCGGTGCGGAAATAGGCCGCCAGTTCGCGGAACCACAAAGGCCAAAACGCATTCATCGGGCGCCCTTCCTGCGCGGGTTTTGCACCCGTGGCGGCAGCGTGGTCAGACGCAGATAGGCATCGGTGAACGAGCCGGTGGGCGTGGCGGCCGCCAGTTGGGCGGGGGTGTCGTGGGCCGCCAGCCGCCCGGTATTCAGCACCAGCACGCGCTGGCAAAGTTGCTCGGCCTCGGCGAGGACATGGGTGGAAAACAGAACGGTGCGCGTGGCGGGCAAATCGCGCAGCAGCTCGTGGAAGCGGTGAACCTGGCCGGCATCCAAACCCGCCAGCGGCTCATCCAGCAGCAAAATATCCGGGTCGCTCAGGAGGCAGTCCGCCAGGCCCACCCGTTGGCGGTAGCCGCGCGACAGCGTGCCAATCGGGCGGCGGCTCACCTCGCCCAAGCCGCACGGTTCGAGCACTTGCCGCACGCGCGCCTTCACCTGTTTGCCGCGCAGCCCTTTCAACCGGCCGCGATACACCAGATATTCCTGCACGCGCATTTCGGGATAGAGCGGCACATTTTCCGGCAGAAAGCCGATGCGGCGGCGCACCTCCAGCCACTGGGTGGTGGGGTCGAAGCCCGCCACCCGCACCCGGCCGGTCGTCGGCGCCAGCAGCCCGGTCAGAATCAGCAGCAGGGTGGTTTTGCCCGAGGCATTGGGGCCGAGAATGCCCGTGCGCGCGCCGCGCGGGATTTGGAACGACACGCCACCCAGCGCCTCGCAGCGCGGGAAGCGCCGCGTCAGTCCTTCCACTTCGATTGCCAGTTCTGTTGCCGCCATGGGGAAATATTCCGCGCCCACTCTACCCGCCGCAAAACGCTGAATCAATCCCATATCCCCGCGGGCGGCCGCGAGTTTTCCACGGTGTGGAAAATATATTTCCACAGGGTGGAAAACCGGTAGGATGCGCGCATGAGGAGAAGGCTCCAAAGCGGCTGGCTGGCGCTGGCGTTGGCCGCCGTGGTGGCGGTGGCGCAGGAGGCGCCGCCGCTGACCCTGACGCTGGACGATGCGATTGAGCAGGCGCTGGCGCATAACCGCGATTTGGTGCGCGGCGCCCTGGATCTGCAACGCAACCGCCTGGCGGTGGAGCAGGCACGGGAGGCCGCGCGTAATTTGCAGGTGACGCCGCTGGGATCGGGCGGCGCGGGCTCCGACCTTGAACAGTGGCGGGTGGGGGGGGGCATCTCGGCGGTGGGCCACTACGGCACCCGCGTGGAGGTGACGGCCACGGCGAACCAAATGGCGGTGGATGGCGCGCCAACCCGGCGGCGGGCGGAAATCCAAACCACCATTGAACAACCGCTGCTGCGCGACTTCGGCCCGCTGGTGCAGCAGGAGCCGGTTGTCCTCGCGAACGAGGCGCTGTTGGCCGCGCGCCGGGTGTGGGAGCGGGATCGTTCCGCGCTGGTGGTGCAGGTGGTCGAGCTGTTTGAAACGCTCATTTATTTGCGGCACCAGGTGACGTGCGACGAAGAGTTCGCCGAACGCATGAGCGGCCTGCGCCAGTTGGCGGCCGCGCGCGAGCAGCAGGGCAAGGCCTCGCGGACGGATGTCCTGCGCATGGAGTGGCAGGAAGGCGAAGCGCAGTTGCGCCTGACCACCGGCCGCGCGCAGTTGGCCATTTATTTTCAGGAGTTGGCCAACCTGCTGGGCCGGCCGTTGACGACATCCTTCACCCTGTTGCCGCCGCCGCTGCTCGATTTGACCACGGGCGAAGCGGCGGAAGCGCTGGCGGTGGCCCTGGCGGAGCGCCCCGATTATGCGCAGGCCTTGCAGGATGTGGAAACCAGCAGCCGGCAGGAGCGGTTGGCCCGGCGGCGCCTGTTGCCCAACCTGCGGCTGTCGGCCACGCAAACCACCTTCGGCGAAGGCACCGAGTGGAGCGCGGCGACCCGGCTCGATCAGGAAGACTGGTTTGTCGGTTTGACGGCCGACATGAATTTGAATCTGCGCGGCACGCGGCTGGAGGTGGCCCGCACGGGCATGGAGGTCGCGGCCCGCGAACTCGTCGTGGAGATTGTGCGCAATCGGCTGGCGGTGGAAGTGAACTCGGCGCTGGCGGAATATCGGCGCTCGCGCGCGACGCTGGAATTGGCGGCGAGCAACCGCGTGCTGGCGGCCGACCGCGCGGAGCTGTCGCGGCTGCTATTTGCCGCGGGCCGCGCGGTGGCGGATCGGGTCACGGACGCGGAGACGGATGCCAGCAGCGCGATGTTGAGCGAGTTGGCGGCGCGGCGCGAGGCCGCCGTGGCGGCCTATCGGTTATTGCATGTGCTGGGCACATTGGTGCCCGCGCCAAAGGAATTATTGCGGCAAAAATGACAGGGAATGCAGGCATGAAAACGGGTGTGAACTGGCGCGGCTGGGGCGTGGTGGTGCTGCTGGGGCTGGCGGGTTGCGGGCAGCCGCCGGAACCCGCGCCACGCGTGGCGGTGGTCACGTCGGGCGCGATCCGCATGACCGTGCCCTTTGTGGGCGAATTGGCGGCGCGGCGCATGGACATGATTACGGCGGGAATGCAGGGCTCGGCGGTGCTGGAGGAACTGGTTCCCGAAGGCACCCCGGTGGCCGCGGGAGATTTGCTGGCGCGATTTGATACCAGCCAGTTCACCCAGGATTTGGCGCGGCAGGAACATGAGCGGATTCGCGCGCAGCAGGAATTGGACAGCCTGGAGAAGGCCGAGCTGCCACTGGAATTGCTCGACATGGAAACGCGCCAGCAAGAGGGGCAGGCGGAGACGGCGGTGGAAGAACATTTTCTGGAATCGGCGCGCGACCTGGCCGCGCGTGGTCTGATGTCGGCGGATGAAGTGGCGCGGCAGGAGGAAAAAGTGGCCGGCCTGCGCCAGCGCAACGAACAATGGGCCCAGCGGATTGCGCTGACGCGCGACCACGTGCATGCCGCGCGGCTGGCCAAGGCGCAGGCCGCGCTGGCGGCGGCGGAACGGCAACGCGAGTTCACGGCGCAGCAGGTGGCGCTGTGCGAGGTCCGCGCGCCGGTGGCCGGCATCGTGACACTGGTGCCGCTGCCGATTGCCGGCGAATATCGCCCGGCACACGTCGGCGATACGCTGTTTCGCAATCAGGCGTTTTTGTGTTTGCCGGATCTTTCCGAGCACGTCTTGCGCGGCTTTGTGGATGAAGCGGAGCTGCCCTGGGTGCAGCCCGGCCACCGGGTGGAAGCCACGCCCGTGGCCTATCCCCACGCGCGCCTGACGGGGCGGGTGGAGATGGTGGGGGGCATGGCGCAGACGCGCCCCGGCGATCCCGCCTGGCGCAAACGCTTCCCTGTGGAGATTACGCTGGACCCGCTGCCCGCGCCCATGCCGGTGGGCATTAGCGTGCGCGCGGAGATCGTGGCGGGCGAACAAACCCAGGCGCTGCTCCTGCCGCGCGATGCCGTGTTCTGGCGCAACTTGCAGGCGGTGGTTCGGCGGCCCAACGGCGATGAAATCCCCGTGCAAACGGGGTTGGCGGATGCCACCCGCGTGGAGATTGTCGCGGGCCTGGCGGCGGGTGATGAGGTGATCCTGCCGTGACCGTGTTTTGGGCCGACATTTGGACCGGCCTGCGCACGGGGCCCGCGCGCGCCTTGCTGGCGCTGGTGAGCTTGGCGCTGGGGCTGTTTGCCATGACCATCCTGCTGGCGACGCTGGCGGCGTTGCAGCGGCAGGCGCACGGCTTGGTGCAGTCGTTCGGGGCGGGGGCGCTGGTGCTGCGTCCGGAAGCCGGGCGCGAGCCGTGGGATCGGACGCTGGTGGATTATTTTCGCGCGAATCTGGGCGCGGCGGCGTGGGTGGCGGGGGTGCGGACGCTGCCGCCGCCAACCGGCGCGGATTGGGCCGTGGCGGCCGCGGATGACCAGTTGGCACGCGCGCGCGGCTGGCGCATCGAGGAGGGCCGCGCGCTGGATGGCTGGGATGTGCGTCACGCGGCGCGGGTGGCGTTGGCGCCAGCCGGGTTGTGCCAACGCAAACCATGGCGGGTGGGCGATCTGATTTTGTTGGGGCATGAACCGTTCCGGTTGGTGGGGCGCTATGCCGCCAGCGGCGAGCCGGTGCCGGGGTTCTCGCCGGATACCGTGTTTGTTCCGGCGACGGTGGCGGCCTGGTCCACCGGCGCGCGTGATGAGCGCGACGAAATCTCCGCCTTGCTGTTCCATACGGCGGGCGCCACCGCGCCGGAGGAATTGCAACGCCGCGTGGCGGGCCTGTTGCGCGGGTACGGACTGGACGCCGCCGCCGTGGAGTGGATCACGCCGGATACGTTGCTGCGCGGCGTGCGCCGGTGGCAACGGGCCGTGAAGTGGGGGGCGGGGTCCGGCGCGGCGTTGGGGCTGCTCCTGGGCGCGGTATCGCTGGCCGGAATGCTGCTGACCGGCGTGCGCGAGCGCGTGGCCGAAATCGGCCTGCGGCGCGCGCTGGGCGCGCGTCCGCACGAAATCGCCATGCTGTTTGTGGCCGAGGCGCTGACGCTGGGGCTGGCGGCGGCGTTGCTCGGCCTGCTGGCGGCGGCGGCGGTATTGCCGGGGCCGGGGTCGCGCTTCCCGCTGCCGTTCCATTTTGGGGTGAGCGCCGCATTGATTCCGCTTGTCATGGCCGGTGGAATCGTGGTGCTCTGCTCATTGGGTCCGGCCTGGCAGGCCGCGCGTCTGCCACCGGCGGAGGCGTTGCGGAATGAATAAAAACATGCTGCTGTGGCTGTGGGTGGCCTTGGCCACCAGCGCTGGCGCGCGGGAAGGAGACGTGGCGATGAATACTCCGTGCATGGAATCCCCATTGGCGGGGGCCTGGTATGAAGCCAACCCGGCGCGCTTGCGCGCGGAGTTGCAGGGCTATCTCGACGCGGCGGACGTGACGCCCGACCCGACCATTTTTGCGGTGATTGCGCCGCACGCGGGCTATGCCTATTCGGGGCCTTGCGCGGCGGTGGCCATCAAGGCGTTGGCTGCGCGCCCCAATCTGACGCGCGTGGTGGTGGTGGGGTTTGCCCACCGGGTCCGGCTGGCGGGCCGCGCCAGTGTGCCCGCGCAGGAAACCTGCTACCGGTCGCCGTTGGGCGAGACGCCGCTGGCGGTCGAGAGCATCGCCGCTCTGCTGAAGAATCGGATGTTCGTGGATAAATTCGCCACGCGCCAAGGCGAAAACAGCGTGGAAATGATGCTCCCGCTGTTGCAGGTGGCGCTGACTGGCCGCGACTGGCAACTGCTGCCGATCACCCTCGGCCAACTCGACGCGCGCGGCTTGGACGAAGTGGCGGCGGCGCTCGCGCCCCTGCTGGACGGGCAAACGGGGTTTGTGTTCAGCTCCGACTTCACGCACTACGGCCCCAGCTATGGCTATGTGCCGTTCCGCACGAATGTGGCCGGCAACCTGCGCAAGCTGGATGGTGGCGCGGTGGCCCAGATCATGGCGGGCGATGCGGATGGCTTCGCGGCCTACTGCGTGGAAACCGGCGCGACGATCTGCGGGCAGGATAGCATCGGGGTTTTGTTGCGCATGCTGCCGGACCAATTTACCGCGCGCGAGTTGTTCCATGACACCTCCGGGCGGCGCACCGGTGACTTCAATAATTCCGTCAGCTATGAAGCCATCGGCTTCTATGGTGAGGGTCCGTCCGGCCGTCGGCCCGCGCCACCACCCGCCGCGCCTGCTGCGGCAGCGCCGCTGCCCGAGGCCGACCAACAGGCGCTCCTGCGCATGGCCCGCGAGGCCATCACCCGGGCTTTGGCCGGCCGCCCGCCGGCCAATGCCAAGGCGCTGGGCGTGGACCTGTCGCCCGCCATGCAGCGTACAATGGGCGGGTTCGTCACCCTGACCATCGGCGGCGAGCTGCGCGGGTGCATCGGCGAGATTTTTCCGCGCCGTGCCCTGGCCGACGTGGTGGTGGAGCGCGCCCAGGATGCCGCCTTCCGCGATCCGCGTTTCCCGCCCCTGACGAAAAAGGAATTCGCGCAGGTTCACATCGAAATCAGCGCGCTCACCCCGCCCGAACCGGTGGCTTCATACCGCACCATCGAGATTGGCCGGCACGGGATGGTGCTGGAGCTGCGCGGGCGTTCGGCCGTGTTCTTGCCGCAAGTGGCCCCGGAGCAGGGGTGGGACCTGGCCACCACG
>CAZNGD010000081.1:0-8276 GCA_964572295.1 uncultured Verrucomicrobiota bacterium | reverse complement strand
GCCGCTGTAATCAATCATGACATTTTCATCCATGTTGATGAATGATTCAGGCTAGGGGCTTACTCCATGCCGACGCGGTAAAAGTTGCGCGGCAGGAGCATGTTGGTAACGGACAGTTCAATCGCGCCGCCGGTGCCGAGTTGCCCGCTGTCCTCCACCTTCTGCCAGTTGGACGACGGGAAAAGTGTCGGGCTCTCCCACAGCCAATACGTTGCCCCCGGCTGGTTCGTCTGGAGCGACAGGTTCAGTCCGCCCGCTTCCCCGCCTTGCAGTTGCACATTGCTGATGTTCGGCACCGCACTCGCCAGGCGCATAATCGTCACCACCGCGCTGGTGCTCACGAGGCTGCTGGTGGGACTGAACACGCGCAGGTGATCGAAACTAAAATCATAATTCGGACCTTCGCCGCCATTCCAATTCCACCAACGAGCGGCCACCAACGGACCATTGCAAGTCCCGGAAAACACCGCCGAACCAACCCGCAATTCATAGGTGTTGGTCGTCAGCAGCGTGATGGTCACGGTTTGGGGCATATCCGTCCACGGAATGCCACTGCCGCGGCCAGCTTGCGCATCTTGCACCTGATATTCCACGTCGCCGCCATTGAAGTAGAACTGGATGGCGTCCGCGCCCTGCTGATTGCGCAGCATCATCCCAACTCCCTGCATCCCTTCCAGCACCCATCCATTTTGGATGGTGGCTTGGAATTGCTGGCCGGCCGTCAGGGGTACGGCAAATGGGCGGATGGCTTCCGCGAGATTGTTGGTGTGCGACCACAATCCCCAGCCATTTTCGCTGGTGAAAAATCCGGCCTCCGGGTTGTTGGCGAGTGACCAGGCGCCAAACCCGCTGCCGCCGTTTTGTCCGGTGGACCAACCGTCCGAGTACGTCGCATTGCTGGCGGCATCCTCCGCAATGGGCTCCATTGCAGCCTGCGTGTTGGTGGCCGTCACCGTGATGACATTGATCCCCGGCTGCAGCGGCACGTTGACGGCCTGCCAGGCGTTCGCCAGCGGAATCACGGCAGACTGGCCGCTGAGGCTATTGCTCCAGAACATCCCCTGCCAGTTGCTCACCACCAGCGTGCCCTGCACCGTGTAGGTCGTCACCTCGCCGCCCACGGCGAGCGGATTCACCGGGTTTGTAATGACCAACTGCGGCGGCGGCAGCTCGTTGTCTTGAATCGTCACCGCCACGGTCGCAGGCTGGCCGAGCGTGGCGCCGGTGACGCCGCTCAGGTTCACATAAAAAACTTCGGCGCCCTCGTACCCCGCGTCATCCAGAATGGGGATATCCACATGGCGGGTGCTATTTTCCTGATCCGCCCAATTCAAGGTTCCGGATTGGGCGGTGTAGTCGGCGCCCGCGCTGGCGGTGCCATTGGCGGTGGCGTAGTTCACGCTGGCCGCGCCGGACGCGCCGCCCACGCGACTCACCGCGACGCGGACGGTCCCCGCGTTTTCCGCCACATTGGTGGCGGCGGTGGTGAACTGCAACGAGCCGGGGCCTTCCACCGGCGTGGCCTCCAGCAGCGTGTTGGGCTCATCCCACGGGTTGTAGAGATATTGAAATGCCGCGCCCACGCGCTGCGACCATGCCCACTCGTTATGTTCATGCCCGCACCCCACCGCGATGCGAATATCATCGCCCACCACATAGCCATCCTGCAAATAGTACCCATACACCGGCCAGAAGTGATCCCACATGCCGGCGCCCTCATTCGTGCCGCAGTCCTGCCAGATGCGGCGGCCTTTGGTGGCGGACGACTGAATCCAGTTGCGGAAGTCGGAGGCATACCAATAGGACGGCGACACCGCGCCAATGAGCCCGAACACGTTGGTTTTCAGCCCGATATAGGCCGCGATCAGCCCGCCCAGCGATGATCCCATGTTGCCCGTATTCATCAGGTCCGTCAGGGTGCGATAGTTGGCGTCAATGTTGGGCTTCACGTTGTTGACCAGATACAGCAGGTAATAATGGCCGGTGTGGCCGTCTTCCGGCGTGCCGTATTCATCCATCCGGTTTGTCGTGTTGTTGACCGCCACGATAATCGTCTCGCGCATCCGCCCTTGGGTGATTTCGCGCGTGGCGGCGGCATCGGCCGACCACGAGCCGAAACTCCCGCCCGGATCAAACACATTTTGCCCGTCGTGCATGTAGAGCACGGGATAGCGTTTGGCGCTGTTCTGCGTGTAGCCGCGCGGCAGATAAATGCGCCCGCCACGGGAGGGGATTCCATTGCCGGTGTAACTCGACGACCACTTGTTGACGCTGATGACCTGCGGCGCGGAAACCGTCGCCGGCGGCACATAGTTGAAAATGTTGCCGTCCTGCACAAAGAGCGCATCCAGCCACGTGTGGTAGTTGTTGTTGATCCCCCCCACGGCGGGATTGTCCCATTGCTCCACGCCGCCGGCATAGCCGTGCATCACAAACTCCAGCGCGCGGCCCGGCTCGCCGACGCCGGTCACCTGATAGCGCCGTTCATTGCCGCTGCGGCCCGCCCCCACATCGGTCATCACGGCGGAATGCTGCCACGTCTCCGTTTCCCCCACGCGGTGAAACACCGTCACGTTGGTCCAGGTGCTGTGATAATAAACCGTCTTGCCGGAATAGCCGGGATTCCACAACGGCGCATTGGTGGTGTGGGCCGTTCCCGACAAATTGCCGTTGTCCGCCGCGCAATAGGTGCCGCTGCTGGTGGTGCGCGCGGTGAGGCGATAGGCCACTTGCGTCGCAACCGTGGAGCCCTGCACGGCCACCTTGGCGCGCCACTGATTGTTCGACAACACCATCCGCACGGAACCCGTCGTGGTCAGGCCATTCAGCTCCGGCCGGTCCACGGCCAGATGCAGCGCGCTGCCGCTGGCCACATTGGAGCTGACGGCGAAGTCCAGAATCGTGAGGGGCGGCCCGCTCCCCCACGCCCCGGTGACGATCCCCCACCCCAGCAGGCCCAGCACGAGCCGCTTGTTCAATATGCCGCCAGATGATGCTCTCATTCCGTCAGGGTAAAATACGCCCCGGCCAAAAGCAAACCCCGTGGCGCCGGGCGGGCGTTTTGTTTGCGCCGCGTTGCGCGGCATGGCGGGGGGGGGCAAGGCGGGCTTACAGCAGCGGCGCCAGCAACCCGCAGGCGTTTTCCAGATAGCGGTGGCGGATCGGGCGTTGTTTGAAGGCCACCAAGTCCACCGGGCGGCTCGCGGCCAAATCTTCCATCATGATCAGCTTGAGGTTCATCACCAATTCGGTGTCGTACACCACCAGGCTGGTTTCGTAATTGGAATACAGGCTGCGATAGTCCCAGTTGGATGAGCCCACCACCGCCATCCGGTCATCCACCACCATGGCCTTGGCGTGAATGAACGGCGGGCGGCGCTCATAAATCTGCACGCCAGCCTCCAGCAGGTCTTCATACATCGCGCGCGAGGCCCACGTGGTGTACCAGTGGTTGCTGGTTTCCGGCACCACCAGCACCACGCGCACCCCGCGCAGCGCCGCCATGCGCAACGCGCGCAGCAAATCCTCCGACGGCAAAAAGTAGGGCGTAATCACGAACACCTGTTGCCGGGCAAGATTGACCGCATTGAAAAACACGTCCACCGCCAAGCGCAAATCCGATGACGGCCCGCTATTCACGACCCGCGCGAAGGCCTGGCCCGCGGACGGCTGGCGCTCAAAGTAGGCCGCGCTCAGCAGCCTGTCCGGGTTTTCTTCGGTCATGACGTGCCAATCGCGCAGGAACGAATACTGCAACTCCTGCACCACCGGCCCGCGCAACTGGAAGTGATAATCCTGAATGGCGGGCAAATCGGGTTGGCTGCGCGAGTAGCCGTTGAGATTCACGCCGCCCATGAAGCCCACCCGCCCATCCACCACCAGCGTTTTGCGGTGATTGCGCAAATTGAAGTGCAACTGTTTGCGAAACAGGTTGGATTGCGTCCAGCCGGCAATGGCCATGTTGGGCACCCGGCGATAGCGCCGGAACAGCCCGCCCCACAGCGCGTGCGAGGAACCAAACCGGTCGTAGAGCACCCGCACCCGAACCCCGGCGCGCGCCTGAACGGCCAGCGCCTCCATGAACTCCTGCCCCACCGGATCGTTGCCAATGATGAACGACTGCAAATGAACATGGTGCTGCGCGCCCCGGATGGCCGCCAGCATGGCGGGGAAGGCCTCGTCGCCGGTCAGCAGCGGCACGATGTGGTTGCCGCCCAACAGTGGAAAGTTTTCCAGCATGGCCGCCAGCGGGCGATCCAACTCCTGAATCCACTCATCCGCCGGGGTGGCGGCCGCGCGGCCCATGGAACGCCAATAGGCCTCCGGCACGATTTCCGCGCCGGCCATGGTTTGCGCGTCATCCATGCGCTCCCGCCGGGCCACGCTGCGCCGCCAGCGTTCCTTCGGCACGCGGTCCACGCCCATCATGGCGTAGAGCAGCGCGCCCAGCACCGGCATGGACCACGTCACCAACAGCCACAGCAATGTGGAATCCGCGCGGCGCCGATGCCGCAAAACGTGCAGCACCACGGCCAGAAAGAGCAGCAGGTGGATGCCCGCGCCGGCCGAGAGCCACGGCGCGCCGCGAAAGTAATCAGTCCAAGCGGCACCGCTCATGGGAGCCAGTGTGGCGCAGTCGCCCCGGTGTCGTCAAGCGTCGCCGCCGACAAAATGGGCCAAAGGCGCGGCCCGGCGCGGTCGCGCCGGGGATCAGGGCAGCATCCGGCGGAACGCCTTGGCGCGCTCTTCCAGATCGGCGCGCGTGGTGTGCCGGAGGCGGTCCACGCTGAAGGCTTCGCAGGTATAGGCCGCCGCCACCGTGGCATTGACCAGCGCCGTGTGCAGGTTTTCGCGCGAAATACCGCCCAGGGCCGCCAGCGTGCCGATCAGGCCGCCCGCGAAGGTATCGCCCGCCCCGGTCGGGTCCACCACTTCCACCAGCGGCCACGCGGGCACAATCAGCATGTCGTCGTGCGACATCAAAAACGCGCCGTGCTCGCCCTTTTTAATCAGCGCATAGCGGGGGCCCATTTCGAGGATCTTTTGCGCGGCCTTGAGCAGCGAGCCTTTGCCGGTCAGATGGCGGGCCTCGTGTTCATTGACCGTCAACAGGTCCACGCGCCGGATCACGCTCATCAATTCATCGCGCGTGGTGTTGATCCACAGGTCCATGGTGTCCAGCACGGTGAACCGGGGTTTGGCCATTTGGTCGAGCACGCGGGCCTGCAAGGCGGGGGCGATGTTTTCCAGGCACAGGAACGGGCTGTTGCGGTAGGCGTCCGGAATCACCGGATTGAAATCGGCAAACACGTTCAAATCGGTGCTGTTGGTGCGCCGATTGTTCATGTTGTCTTCATAGATGCCGCTCCAGTGGAAGGTCTTGCCGGCCGCCTGCTGCAAGCCCTGCGTATCAATGCCCGCTGTGCGGAAAATGGCGAAATAGTCCGGCGGGAAGTCCATGCCGACCACGCCGACCACGCCGGTCGGGGCAAACAGCGCCGAGGCGATACTGGTGTAGCTGGCGGAACCGCCCAGCAGCTTTTCGTGCGCGGCCTTGGAGGTCTGAACGCTGTCAAAGGCCACCGAGCCCACCACCACCACATCCGGAACAAGCGGGGTCGTTGTTGTTGTCATGAGAAATCTCCGTTGCCGCGCCGCGCGCGGGGGTTAGTCCGCCAACTGTTCTTCGATCAACTGGCACAGCGCATGGATGATCATGCCGTGTCCCTCCTGAATGCGCGCGGTAATCCCGGTGCAGGCCACGCGCAGCACGGCATCGGCCAGGCCGGCCAGTTGGCCGCCCTTGCCGCCGCAAAGAGCCACCGTCCACACGCCCGCGGCGCGGGCGGCTTCCACGGCGCGGCACACATTCGCCGCGTTCCCGCTGGTGGAGATCGCCAGCAGCACATCGCCGGGCCGTCCCAGCGCCTGCACCTGTTTGACGAAAATCTGGTTGAAATCGTAATCGTTGCCGATGGACGTCAACGTGGCGGTGTCGGTGGTCAGCGCCAAGCCGGCATAGGGCTGGCGTTCGCGCTGGAAGCGATTGACCAGCTCCGCCGCGAAATGCTGCGCATCCGCCGCGCTGCCGCCGTTGCCGCAGGCCATGATTTTGTTGCCCTGGCGCAGCCGCGCCGTCATTCCCGCCGCCACCGTTTCAATCGGCGTGCGCAGCGTGGTCAGCACTTCGTGGGCCACATCCAAATGCCCTTCGGCAAAAACATCCCAATCCATGATCTCCGCCTTCCCTTAGGGTGCGTCGCGGTCCGTTGCGGACTTTTTACGGCGTTGGATTTCGTTGACTTCGATGGCGACGCCGCTCAAATCACACGCGCCGAGGTGTTCCGCCAGCAGTTCGCGGACGCGCGCCTGCATCAGCTTGCACAGTTCGGGAATCCGCGTGCCATCGCGCACGCCGAGAATCAGGCCCACTTGCAGCGCGCCGCGCTGGACCCGCAGCAGCGACTTCTGCCACACCACGGCGGCAAACTCATTCTTCAGCCCCTCCAGATACTCCTGCACGGCATCCGCGCTGACGTTGATTTGCCCGTTCTCATTCTCGAACGTGATGAATGTCCGGCGGCGCCG
This sequence comes from uncultured Verrucomicrobiota bacterium, assembly GCA_964572295.1. Taxonomy (GTDB): domain Bacteria; phylum Verrucomicrobiota; class Kiritimatiellia; order CAIQIC01; family Lenti-01; genus CAZNGD01. The sequence goes on along the minus strand of CAZNGD010000081.1, from coordinate 1,688 downwards.
CCACCGCACCCCCGCCAACAGATAGCTGAACAGATAGCCCAACATCAGCACACCCACCACCACCCGGACCCACGGGGGCAGACTGGCGCCGAACCCGACCGCCAGCTTGAGGCATTCGGGATAGGCCGGCGATACAATCAGCAGCAAGCCGGCCGCCGCGATGCTCAGGAACAACAACAAGCCCAACAAAAAATGAATGGCGCGCATGTGAACTCTCCTGTTTCCACTCAATCTATACCCTGCCCGCCGCCTTTTGCCCAATAAAAAACATGCCGCCCAATCATTTGACTGGCGGGACAGCGATCGGGTGCGGCAGTTGCGCCAGCAGGTGGCGGGCCTGCGCCGCCGGCAGCACCCGGTAGGCTGGCGCGTGCGCTGCGGTGTAGGCCGCCGAATGGTGCGCCGCCGGATAGCCCTTGGCCTTCCGCAGCCGGTCCACCCGTTGCCATTCCGCCCACGTCAGTTGGCCGACCGGCTGCGTCCGCACGGCGCGGCCCAACGCGCGCCACGCCCGCCGGAAGCGGGTTGGCCGCCCGTCAAACTCGCGCGCACCCGCCACAAAAGCCTCCTGTAACGCCGCCAACGTCCCGCCTTGCGCTTGATAAGGCCGCAAATGCAGCCGCCCGATCCGGCCATCCGCCGTCAACGGTTCCCACGGTATTTCGTCCGCCGCCGCCGGGCCGAGCGTGGCCCATTCGCGGGCAAGGCCGCGCGCGGCCGCCGCTTCATCGGCCAGCGCATGTTCGCCGCCGCATCCGGCGTGATACAGATATTTATAGGCATCCTCCATGTGGACGGCCGGCTCGCGCGCCCCATGGGCCAGAAAATAGGCGGTCAGGTCATCCGGGGCCGGGGCGCAAGCCAACCCGCCGCCCACCATCAGCCAGAGCCACCGCAGCCTTTTCATCCGGCCCACCCTAGCGGCGGAACGGGGCCCCGTCAATTTGCACTTGAGTCAACGCCCGCCCGCGGTAGTATTACGATTATGAACAAACGTAATAACACCCCCGCCGTTGGCGCCACCCGCCTGAGTCTTTCACTGCCCACGCCGTTGGCATCATCCCTGGACCGGCTGGTCCGCGCCAAGGGCGCGCCCAGCCGCTCCGCGCTGCTGGCCGATCTGGTGCGCGAGGCCGTCACGGAGCATGACGCGCACCGCGGCCGCCAAACGGTCGCCGGCGTCATCACCCTGGTCTATGACCACCACGCCCGCAATTTGCAGGCCAAACTGACGGCCGGCCAACACGCGGCCGAAGGCTTGATTATTTCCGTCATGCACGTCCACCTGACCCACCACGACTGCCTGGAAACCATCGCGGTGCGCGGGCCGGCCGCCCACCTGCGCCGCCTGACCGACCGGCTGGCGGCCGTGCGCGGCGTAAAACATTCTAAACTGACAATAACCACCACCGCGTCAAAGTAGTAGGGAGCTTTATGAAAATAATCGGATATATGGCAGTGGCTTTTCTAATGTCTTCTCTGGCGATCCATGCACAATCGGGGGTATTGCATTCAGAATTGCAGGCGGTGAATGAAGAAGGGAAAAGCGCTTGGAATGAGACTAATAAATTCCCCTTCACGATCCGAGGGATCATTCTCAACGATCCAGAAGAGATGTTGCCTCTGGCCTATAATCCGGATGCCACCAACCCCTCCAGTGGAGGACAATATCAAATCTTCATCCAAGC
>CAZNGD010000080.1:0-8402 GCA_964572295.1 uncultured Verrucomicrobiota bacterium | reverse complement strand
GGCGGGCGGCAGTGGCATAGTTTGGGCCGTAATGAGCGTAGAAACTCCCACCTTGAATCTGGCCGCCATCGTCCATTTGCGCATGAAAATCTTTTTGCGCTCGCCTTTGCGGCGGAAAGTGCTGGAGCGCATCATGCGGCTGCTGGACAAAGTGGATGGTCAGCAGGTCTTGGAAATGTCGGGCGACGATGCCTTGAGCGTGGCCATGCAAAATGCAGGCGGCGGGGGCGGGGGCCAGTGGAATTGCGTGGCCGTTTCGGAAACGCAAGCCGCGTTGCTATCGGAAGCCGGCGTGGACCCGATCCATTTGGCGGAGTTCCCGGCGTTGCCGTTTGAGGACGGCGCTTTCGATGCCCTGGTGGTCAGCGATGTGCTGGAGTATGTCGAGAAGCCCGCCGATTTCATGGCGGAAGTCCATCGGATCATGCGCTCGAAGACACGCCTGATTCTGCACGTGCGGCGCAAGCGCAAAACCCTGGTGGGGTTATTCCGCCGGTTGGCCGGCTTGCAGGATCCTTCACGCCCGATGAAGCATTCCGGGTTCACGCCGACCGAGCTGTTCGAGGCGCTCAAGGATGGGTTTGATGTTCAGGAAACAACCGGCTGCGGACGATTTTTTACGGAGTTCGCCACGCTGCTGGCCGAGTTGTTCGCGGGCGTGATCCCCGAAAGCTGCGAGCCGGCCGCGCTGAATGAGCGGCGACTGAAACGCGCGGCGGCGGTCTTTGCGGCTTTTACCCCGCTGTTCTGGCTGACCGCTTTTTTGGATGCGCTGTTTTTCTTTTTGCCGGACCATCACATCGTGCTGCGCGCCAAGCGCCGGATGCTGTGGGTGCCGCGCGTGACGCCGCGGCTGCGCGATGGACGCAGCATTGCCGAAGCCGCGCTGGGCTCCAAGATTGGCACCGCCATAGACTAGGGCATTGGCAACAGACAGCCGACCTGAAAACGGTCGGCTGTCTGCATTCAACATTCCTCGTTGATGAAGTTATGGGGTGGGGTCGGTGAGGAGCCAATCGGTCCAATCCACGCTGCCGGCAAACTGACCGGCGACCGGCGGCACCTGCCCCCACCAATTGGATTGCGCCTTGGTGGTCACGCCGCCATTGATGCGGAAGTCGCGGTTCGCGTTGCCGTAGAATGAATTTTGGCCAATAGAGCCCAAACCGCCGCCACCAAAATCAACGGTGTAAGGTCCGCCGTTCACCAGATTCAGGCGGATTCCGTTGGCGCTATTATTGGCGGACAAATTATTCCACCCGCCAACGCCGACCGGGCCGTCATAGCTGGACACCAGATTGATGCCGTTGCCGTCGTTGCCGGTGAACTGGCTGTCTTGGATGGTCGCGTACAGGCTATCGTCTGGGGCGCTGGCGGCGCCCGCGAACGACATCGCCAGCCCGCCACCATTATTACCGTGGGCGGCGGCATTGCTGACTGCGGCCATGATGCCGGATGCCGTCACCGTGAAGTTGAGCCCGGCATTGGCATTGCTGCTGGCGGTGATGTCCGTGATGGACAGCCACGCCTCGCCCGCCGTGGTCAATTCCGCCTGCAGGCCGGCCAGACCGTTATGAGAAAACTCGCTTTGGCCCTGTGGGATAATAGTGGCCAACAGCTCGTGGTCCGCATAGTCATTCCAAGCCGACAGCCCGGTCAGCAGACTGGCGCTTGCGCCCCCGGTAATCTCAAAATGGGCGCCCCGCCGGAGGCTGTTGTTGAGACTGGTGACTTGCGACATCACGACGGCGGCATTCCCCTGCGGCGCGCTTGCCGTCAAGGCGCCCCAGATGCCTGCGGCGTGGTTATTGTTGGCCGTGACCCCGCCCAGCAGGGCGAGGGCATCGCCATGGGCAGCGTTGAGCGTCAGTTCGTATCCCCGGCCATTATTCTCGGCGGCGCGGGAATTGACAATGGCCGCCATGGCGTTTTGTTCCGCATCCAGGTGCAAGCTCGCGCCGAATCCCGCATTGGTACTCGTTTGCGCGTCCGCCAGCAGGGTGAAAATATCGCCTTCGCTCTCCAAGTACATTAGGATGCCACCCGCCCCATTGCCATCCGCCTGAATGCCGGACACGACCGCCAACATGTTGTCGTAGGCCTCGCCATTGATGTTCAGACCGACACCCTGGTTGCCCGACGCGGTGCAGGGCGCCGTCGGTCCGGCGGTAGAATGTTCCGGTAGCCCCATGCCGGTGAGCAGATTACCCAGTGTTGTGGTGGAGGCCAGGATAACACTCGCATCCCCTTCGGCGGCATACGCGGCGAGCCTGATCCCGTCGCCCTGGTTTTGATTGGCATGTGAATCCAGCACCGCCGCCGTGGAGAGGCCGTATGATGACGTAACGTGTTCGATCCCTGTTCCGCCATTGGCATTGGCCGTGATGCCCGCCAGGAGGGTAACCGCGGATTCCTGGCCGTCGACATAGAGGTTCAGACCATTGGCGCCATTGTTGTTGAGCTGCATCTGACCATTCCCCAGCGCGCGGCTGGGCTGGCCCATGCCCGACACCGATTGATCCAACTGGAGGAAGTTGTGCCAGGCGGCTGTTCCGCCTCCCAGCCCCATGGCCGATCCATTGGCGCTGGCGATTTGTCCGTTGAATCCTGCCTCGCCGTTTTCATTGGCCGTGATGTCAAAGAATCCACCGCAGGCCAGACCGTTTATGGCATAAGAGTACACCGTAATGCCCGTGTCGCCGTTTTGGTTGGCGGTGACCCCGCCGGCGGATGCCAACAATTGGTTCGCGTCGGTCGGCAGGGCGGCGGCCAAGGCGCCGTTGATGGGGGCCACGGCACCGGCGAGGCCGGCTGGCGCGCCGATCAAGGCGATGGAGTTCTCGAACGAGTACTGTTGCAGGTAAATCCCGTGAAAGCCATTATTATCGAATGAACTGCCGGAGATGTTGGCCAAGCTATTGGTGTTGGCCGCCTGGACGGACACCAACCCCAAGGCCAAGTTGTGCTTCACCTGCATATTCTGAACGAGCAACTGCGCATCCACGGTCTCCAATTGAATGCCATAGATCGCCACGTTGTTGTGGTTGAATATGCTGTCCGTGATGCTCATCAAAGAGCGGTCGTACGATCGCAACTGATAAAAGAGGCCACTCTCCTCATTGTGCTGAACGGTGTTTCGCGCCAGCGAGATCTCGCTGGTGTCGGTGGGTCCGCTGCCCACCGCGCAAATATCCAGGCCATTGAAATTGTGTTCCACGGTGTTGTCCGTGATGTTCAGCCGGAAGCTGCCCAGGCGGCTCAGGAGTATCCCGTAACCATTGTTTGCGAGCAGATTTTGGGTGATGGTCAGGTCTGTTACATCGGGCCCCCAGATGCCGGCTCGGGAGATATCCACCTGATTACCGCAGGGAGTTAAAACGTAGATGTGCGGCAGGTTGTGATCGGTGTTACGAATGCTGAACCCTTTGACGGTGGTCTGGTTCGCCATGGTGATGGCCGGGCCGAGGTTGTTGCCATCCACCACCGGGGCGATGCCGCTGCCGAAGGTTTTACCGCCGTAGCCGGGGACTAGCGCCCCGCTGCCCCAGAGGGTGGTGCCCGCCTGCAATACCACATTCTCATTATACGGCCCGCTGGCGTGAAAGACATAGACATGGCGCGTGCCGAATACCGCATCGGCGCCTTGTTGTATCCGCTGGAAGGGATGCGCCCCCGTGCCATCGCCGCCGGCCGGCGCATCGCCATTCACAAATTGCACATCCGACAGCAGCACATGGCGCTGGCGCGTGGTGGTTTTCTTGGTGGTGACGGTTTCGGTCAGGAGTTGCGGATTCTCCACAAACTTGGACTGCTCCAAACGGATTTGGGGATCGCGCATGACCATCTCCGTCAGGCGGGAGGCCAAATCGCCGGACTGGCCACTCCAACGAGATTTGGCGGTGGCGAAGGGATTGCGCCCCCGGGCCAGTTGCGTGAGATCGAGGGGAGTCGTCAGGCGGGCGCCAAGATACCAGTCGCTGCCGGTGAGCCGGTCATTCTCATAGAGGCCCGCATCCAGAAAGAGGGTGGAGCGCAGACGGATTTCCGCGCGGCCTTTCCAGCCGTGGGCGGAGCCGCCAAAGTCGCGATCAAAGGAATAATAGCCGCCGAAAAGCCGGGCCTCAACGCCGTCGCAAGGGATGGGCAGGCGCAGGCCAATTTCCCAATCGTGGCCGCCATACGGCTGCTCAAATTGTTCATAGGTGTGGGTGGTGGTGATGGTGTTGAGTTGGCGAATGGTCAACAGGTTCTGGCGCACTTCGTGTCCGAAGGCGTAGGGGTCTTCCCACGCGCGGGATGTCCGCGCCTCTTGGCGGGTGGAGGTTTCCGTGGACTGGGCCGCGAGAACGGTCTTGTCTTCCGGATCATAATAGTTGAAGCGGGCATCCAGCCACGGGCTCAAGCATTCCAACCCGAAGCCCCACTGGTGATAGTTGTACAGCCCGGTGTCGCGATAATCGTAAAAGGCGTTGATGCCGAGAATGACATTCCATTTGGGAAATAACTGGCGATAGCCCACGCCAAGGTTGGCTTCTTCGCCGTCATGATCGGTGATGGCGGTGCGCGGGTTGAGGAAGAGCAGGCCATTGCCGCCGGGATTCCACACCGGGATCAGCAGGTCGCCGATGCCCTCGGTTTCGGAATCGCGCGCTTGCAAGCCGACGGTCAGCTCCGCCGGCGGGAAGGCGGCGGCTTCCGGCTCAACAATCAAAGGTGGCGGCGGAGCTTCCTTCTTGGGTTTAACCTTCGCCGCAAACGCGGTGGCAACCGAACCCAACCCCATGATCACCACCGCAACCAGAATTCGCCGAGTCCATTGCGTACTCATTCCGACCTCCTTGTGAAGACCCACGGGATGCGGTGCGCGAGATGACAGCCGTCCCCTACATCTTCGGGAAAAATACTAGCCCTGGAAAAGGGTGCCGCACAACAACCAAAATATTTTTTTTGTTTTACGTTTTTTGGCGGAAAAAACCGGTGGTGCGCCGTTTTTTTACGATTGGCGGGGGGAAGCTCTTGACGCGGTTCCCGTGCTTGCGCAAGATGGTTGGATTATGAACAAAACACGTTTGTTCTCGTTGGGTTGGGGCTTGTGCGGCGCGGGCGTGCTGTTGGCTGTCGGGTTGGCTTGGGCCGATCCGGAACCGGCGGCGGGAGGGCATCGCCAACGCGCGGTTTTGCCGCAGGCAGAAAATGCGCTGGCCGGGCAAAATGCGTGGGACGAAACCGGCCCGGAGTTGACGGAGCGGTTTATCCTGCCGGAGGCGCAGGATGAAACCCCGCTCGTGGCTGCGGCGCGGCGGTTGGCCCGCTCGCAGGCGCGGGCATCCGGCGCCAATCCGGACGAAGTGGAGCAGGCGGCCTGGTTCATTCCGGACGACTTGGACACGCGCAAGAGCGAACACCAGTTGGCGTTGGAAGAACACGCGGGCGAACCGCCGGGCGATATCCCCGACGAAGCGGCGGCCGGGCCGCGCCGCCCAACCGCGCGCGGGATTTTGGGCGTGCCGCAGATTGCGGCGGGCAAGCGCGTGTTGGGATGGCATCCGTATTGGGCAACGGCCAGCGATTTGGCGAATTACCATTTTTCCAACCTGACCCATCTGGCGTTCTTTTCCTACGAGGTCAATCCCGCCAACGGCAATGTGTCCGATATGCACGGGTGGAACACCACGCCAATGGTGAGCTGGGCGCATAGCAACGGCGTGAAGGCGGTGTTGACGGTCACTTTGTTCGGCGCGGCGAACAACCAGCAGTTTTTGAGCAATCCGGCGGCCACAACCAACTTGATTCGGAATCTGCTGGTGGCCATGACCAACCGCACGGGGGGGGCGGGTGACGGCGTGTGCATTGACTTTGAAACCATCGGCTCCTGGAGCGGTTCCGGCGCGGCCATGACCACGTTCATGACCAACCTCATCAGGAAATTCCATGACGCCAATCCGAATTATGAAGTGAGCATTGCGCTGCCCGCCGTGGACTGGAGCGCCAACTTCAATGTGGCGGCCTACAACACCGCCGGGATGGATTACGCGATCATCATGGGCTATGACTATTATTACTCCGGCAGCTCGACCCCCGGCCCGGTGGCGCCGCTGTTCAGCAGCGCGCAATGGATCGGCGCCAATTCGTGGTGTTCGGATAATTATTCCATCACCAACTATCTGGGCAAAGGTTTCCCGGCCAGCAAACTGATGCTGGGGGTGCCGTATTACGGACGGCGTTGGGCGGCGGCCAGCACCAATCTCGGCGCGGCCAGCCTGGGCAGCAGCTATTCCGCGGCGCTGACCTACGGCGCGGCCAAATCGGAGGCGAACAAGTACGGCCGACGCTGGAACGACAATGCCAGTGTGCCGTACTATGTGTACACCTCGAACAGCACGGCGTATCAGTGCTTTTATGACGACCAGACCAGCCTGGGCATGAAATATGATCTGGCCAACACCAAGGGGCTGGGGGGCATCGGCATTTGGAATCTGGCGCAGGGCTATGGCCAGACGGAATTATGGGACCTGATTGGCGACAAGTTTGGCGCGGATGCCCTGCCGCCGGATGATCCGGGGGGCAGCGATCCCGGCGGCTCCGCCAATGCGCCGTGGACTCTCCGCGCGGCGGCGCATTCCGCCAACTTCTACGGCGTGGGCAGCCGCGCCGGCCTGCACGTGGCCAGCGGCGCGGGCGGCGCGATTTATACGTCCACCAACGGCATCAACTGGACCGCACGCACCAGCGGCAAGAGCGGCTTGCTGATGAACGTCAACGGCGATGGCCCGCTGTGGGTCATCGTGGGCGATGGCGGCGCGATTCTGACCTCCACCAACGGCCTGACGTGGGTCAGCCGTACCTCGCCAACCAATGCGCTGTTCCGTGGCGTGGCGTATGGCAACGGCATCTATGTGGCGTGCGGCGAAGGCGGCGCCATCATCCGCTCGACCGACGGCATCACGTGGAGCAGCGTGACCTCGGGTGTTACCGATTCCCTGCAAGGGGTGGGGTACGGCGCGGAGTTCATCAGCACCGGCGACACGAATAACCCGTCCGCGCCGTCGCCGCTGTTTGTGGCGGTGGGCGCAAGTGGCACGCTGCTGACTTCCACCAATGGCGTGGCGTGGACCAAGCGCACCTCGGGCACGACGGTCTATTTGTCGGACGTGACCTACGGCAACGGCCATTACGTGGCGGTGGGCAACACGCGCACGCTGCGTTCTGCGGATGGGGTGACGTGGTCGTTCACCGCCAACTCCACCTACCTGTATCGCGTGGCCTATTGCGCGGGCGCGTTCCGGGCCGCGGGCAAAAATGGCGTGGTCTGGACTTCGGCGGATGGCTTGACCTGGAGCGCGGAAACATCGGGGACAACCAACGACCTGCGCGGAATGAGCTACACGCCGGATCAGTTTGTGTGTGTGGGCTTCAACGGCACGATCCTGACCAAGGGGACCATGGGCGGGCAGGACAGCGGTGAGCCGGGCGACGAGGGCGGCAGCGGCGAAACCGGCGGCGGCGATTTGCCGGTGACCACGCCCGACGAAACCGGTCTGCCGCAGGTTGCCGCCAAGCAGCCGACGGGGCCGCTCTCCGGCGTGGTGGTGTACACCAGCGGCGGGCACGGCTTCGGCGCGAATGAGGCGCTGACCGCGTGGGTGCCCGAACGCCCGCTGCTGTATGCCGTGAACGAGGACATGGGCAACATTGATCAGCTCAACTATTTTGCGGAGTCCGCGTGGAAGGCCGGCGCAACCGTGGTGCCTTTCCGCCCGGTGGGCTACCAAACCAACGAGGTGGTGCTCAACAACATGGACACGAATGTCACGGCGCGCGGGCAGGTGACGTTTGGCGGCACATGGTTCAACTCGGTCAACAGCGTGTTTTATGGCAAGAGTGGTGATGCGGTGTCGTACCGCTACGCGGCGGTCAATTCCTCGGAAACCACCGCATGGGCGACGTACCGGCCCAATCTGCCTGCGGCGGGGGATTATCCGGTCTATGCGTGGGCGCTGCAAAGCAGCAACCGCACGAATCAGCTTTACCGGGTTTATCACAGCGGCGGCGTGACGGATGTGCGGGTGGACCACAGCGCGGTGGGTTGCGGCTGGGTCTGGTTGGGAACCTATCACTTCCCAAAAGGCACCAACGGCTGCGTGAACATCAGCAACTATGTGCCGGGAGGGCAGGAGGGCTTCAACGTGATTGCCGATGCCATCCGCTTCGGCAACGGCATGGGCAGCACGGCGCGCGGCGCGGCGGGGGTGTCGGGCTTCGAGTCGGAGCTGGAATCCAGCCGTTTCTGGGTCATCAAATCCATCGGGCAGGGGATCCCCGGCACCCTGTACGACATGGCTGGCTATGACGACCGCAACGACAACATCGGGCAACCCGCGCGCATGGCGGACCTGATGTGC
>CAZNGD010000079.1:0-8425 GCA_964572295.1 uncultured Verrucomicrobiota bacterium | reverse complement strand
ATCTGATAGTAAAAAAAGAGGTAAAATATGAAACATTTTACTTGCCCTGTTGAGCGGTTTACTGGAATGTGTTTCGACAATCAAAGCAAGGAATCACCGAATGAAACGTAAAACCATCAAGGATATCGCCAAGGAAAGCGGTTTTTCACTCAGCACTGTTTCGCTGGTATTAAACAACCATCCGCGCATCAGCCAAGCCACGCGCGAGCGGGTCATGGCGGTGGTCAAAAAATATAATTTTTTCCCCAACAGCGCGGCGCGCGGCCTGGCGTCCAAGTCCAGCCGCACCATTTCGGTGGTGGTGCCGAATCTGACCCGCGTGTTTTCCGATATTTATCTCGGCGAAATTATTTCGGGCATTTACGAGCGGGCGACTTCGCAGGGGTACAAGATTCTGTTGGATATCGCCACCGCGCAGTTTGTCAAATCGCAGGAATACACCAAACTGCTGGCCAGCCGGCGCGCGGACGGGATGCTGTTCATTGCGTCGGACATCCATGCGGACTATTTGAATGTTTTTGAAAACAGCCCGTACAAGTTTTTGCTGGTGAACCATTTGTTCCCCGGGAAAAAGCTGAACTATGTCAGCGTGGATTATGTGGCCTCGGCGCGTTTGGCGGCGGAGCATCTGTTGGGTTTGGGGCACCGTAAAATCGGGTTGATTGCCGGCACGAACACCCATACCGGCCTGCAATTTCGCGATGAGTTCATCCGGGTGTGCAAAAGCTGGCCGGCGGGAACGGGGCATGTCGCTTGCGTGGATGGCGGCGAAGAGTGGAGCCAGCGCGGGGGCTATGCCGCGGCGGCCAAACTGCTGGCCGTGGAACCTCACCTCACCGCCATCATGGCCGCCAACGACCGGATGGCCATCGGCGCGATGCGCTGGCTGGTGGACAACAAGCGCGAAGTGCCGGAAAATGTCTCGGTGATGGGCGTGGACGACATTCAACTTGCCGCCTTCGTGAATCCGGGGCTTTCGACCATCCGCCACGATCTGCACCAGGTGGGCATCGAGTCGTGCAACCGCATTTTGCAGCTCATCAAGGGCGAAATCACGGAATGCAGCGACTTGTTGCCGACCTCGCTGGTTGTGCGCGGCTCCACCAGCCGCGTCCCCAGCAAGTAAGCTGGTGGGATCAGGGGGGGGGCGCTTGGCGCGGCGCGAACAGGAACAGGATGCCGCCCAAGAGACTCCATACCGTGCCGGCGAGGTAGCCGAGCAGCGAAAGCAACAGCGCGGAACCGGCCGCCACGCCGAACGGCTGCAACAGTTGGATGAACAACGTTTCGCGCACGCCCAGGGCGCCGGGGGTCAGCGGGATGGCGGCCAGCACGGTGATGACGGGAAACACCGTCAGCAAATCCATGAACGGCAACGGCAGGTGCATGGCGCGCGCCAATGCCGCGGAAGCAGCGGTGAGCAGCAAAAGATTCACCAGCGATAGCAGCGTCGGCCAGAACAACTGGCGGACATTTTGCCGGAAAAAGAACAGCGCGTCATAGATCCGGCGCACCAGCGGGCCGAACCAGCCGTGATTCGGCAAGCGCGCCAGCCCCGGCAGCAGCGCAAATATATTGCGGGAAAATAACAGCGCGAGAACCACGGCGGTCACCGCGAGGAAAATCAGCATCAGCCAGCCGACCCGGTAGGCCTCCGGATTGTGGGCCAAACGTGCGAAGCGCAACAGCAGCAGGACGCACCCGCCAACCAGCGTGACCAGCAGCCCCAGCGCGCGGTCCAGAAAGACCGACGTGACCGCCTCGGCGCGGCGGCCGGGATGGGCATGGGCCGCATACACGGCGCGCGCGAGGTCACCCCCGCACGCCCCGAACAAAAAGGCGTTGAAAAATTGGCCGATAAAAAAGCCGCGGAAGGAGCGACTGAACGGGGTGGGCAGCCCCATGGCTTGCAGGAGCAGATGCCAGCGCGCGACACCGGCGCATAGCGCCAGGAACGTCAGTCCCAGCGCGGCGATCATCCACCCGGGGGCGAATTGAACCGGCGCGAGCGCGTGGCGTAAGTCCTCCAAGCCGATGGACCGCAGCCAGACCGCCAGCAAAACCAACCCGATGGTCCAGCGCGCGCATTGAGCCCAGATGGAGGGGCGGGGTGACACGTCAAGGGCGCCTCATGGTTGGCGTCTGGTTTCAGGACGAGGCGCGTTGGGCTTGGATATCGGCATAGATATCCGCGAGAGTTTGGCGCAGGGGGATTTGCGGTTGCCAGCCGACGTGTTGGCGAATGCGGGTGGTGTCGTAGGATGGGCGGTCGCGGTGCGGTCGAAACAGGGCGGGATCCGTTTCGATGCGCGGTTGGAGCCCGGCGATCTCGCTCAGTCCGGTCAGAATATCGCGCACGGGGCGCATGCGGCCGGAAGCGATGTTATAGGCGAGGCCGGGTTGGCCATTGGCCAACAGCAGGGCGTAGGCGCGGGCCACGTCGCGCACATCGGTAAAATCGCGGTATTGGTCCAGATTGCCCACGCGCAAGACGGGCGGCGCGCCATCGGCAATGGCCGCCAACTGGACGGCGAAGGCGGAGGACACGAAGTCCTTGGATTGCCCCGTGCCGATATGGTTGGAGGGGCGGGCGACCATGACGGCCAAATGATGATGGGCGGCATAGAGCAGCGCCGACTGGTCGGCGGCGGCTTTGGCCACGCCATAGATGTTGTCGGGCAGATACGGCGCGTCTTCGGTCAGTGGCGCGGGCGCAGGGTGGGAGCCATACACTTCCGCCGAGGTGACCACCAGCACGCGCGTGGTGGGTGTCGTTTGGCGCACGGCATCCAGAATGTTCAGGGTGCCGATGGTATTGACGGCAAAGATGCGCTGCGGCTCGGTCCAGCCCAGCGGCACAAAGGCAATGCCGCCCAAGTGTAAAATGGCATCGGGGCGCACCGCCGTCAGCAACCGGCAAACAGCGGGCAAATCGCAGACATCCAGCGGGAGGCAGGGCGTGCCGGTCGGGCAGGCCACATCGCTGCCGATCACCTCGTGGCCGGCGGCGCGCAAGGCATCCTGCGCGTGCCATCCCACAAACCCATTACAGCCGGTGACGAGGATTTTCATGCGTTCAGCGCCATTTCGCCGGTCTGCCTCCGGTACTGCTTCCGCGCAACTCAGGCGGTGACCGTCTTGCCCATTTGGCGGTCCATATCCGCATCCACCATCATGGTGACCAACTGCTCAAAGCTGACTTGGGGCTGCCAGTGCAGCGTGGTCCGGGCCTTGGCGGGATTGCCGAGCAGCAACTCGACCTCCGCCGGGCGGATAAACTCCGGATCAATGACGACATAATCCTCATACTTGAGGCCGACGTGGGAGAAGGCGATTTCGAGGAACTCGCGCACGGAATGGGTTTCGCCGGTGGCGACGACGAAGTCGTCGGGCTGCTCCTGTTGCAGCATGAGCCACATGGCGCGGACGTAGTCGCCCGCGAAGCCCCAATCGCGCTTGGCGTCGAGGTTGCCCATCCGCAATTCCCTGAGCGTGCCGAGCTTGATGCGGGCGACGGCATCGCTGATTTTGCGCGTGACGAACTCCTTGCCGCGGCGCGGCGACTCATGGTTGAACAGAATGCCGGAGAGCGCAAAGAGGTTATAGGATTCGCGGTAGTTGACGGTGATGAAGTGGCCGTAGGCCTTGGCCACGCCGTACGGGCTGCGCGGATAGAACGGGGTTGTTTCGGTCTGCGGGGTTTCGATGACCTTGCCGAACATTTCGGAGGAGGACGCCTGATAGAAGTGCGCCTTGGGGCAGACCATGCGCATGGCTTCGAGGAGCTTGGTCACGCCGAGGGCGGTGAACTCGCCGGTGAGCACCGGCTGGTTCCACGACGTGGGCACAAACGACATGGCGGCGAGGTTATAGATTTCGTCGGGTTGGACTTCCGCCAGCAGTTTCACGAGGGAAAACTGGTCAAGCAAATCGGCTTGGCGCAGTTGGATCTGGTCCTTGAAGTGGGCGATGCGATCAAACGTCTCGGTGCTGGCGCGCCGGACCATGCCATACACCTGATAGCCCTTGGCCAGGAGCAGTTCCGCCAGATAGGAGCCATCCTGGCCCGTGATGCCGGTAATCAATGCTTTCTTCATGTTGTCTCTCCACTGGTCGTCTTCACGTCTTGCAAGTTCCACGTTTCGCGCAGGTACGTAATGGCCTGCGCAATATGTGCCGCCTCGGTATTGGGAGCCGGTTCCAAAACGCGCACAATATCCATTCCGGCGATCTTCGCCAAGGCCGGAAAATCCACATGGCCGCGCGGCGGCATGACGTGGTCCTGGCCCGGCGGCACCACATCGTGAATGTGCATCCCCGCGATGTACGGCTCCAGCCGTTGCAGCCAGCGGGCGGCATTGATGAAGCCCAGATTGGCGCGGATTTGCGCATGGCCGATATCCCACCACAAACTGATGCCCGCCGTGAAAAACTGCTGCATCAGTTTTTCGGCTTCGAGCTCGGTGGGGATGGCCTCCCACGTCGGCAGATTTTCCAGCGCAAGCCGGACGCCGGTTTCCTGAATCACCGGCAGCAACTGCTGCAAACTTTCGGTCAGATGGCCGATTTGGCGCGGCGCTTTCTTGTCGCGGGCGAGCTGGGCCTTGAGCTTGAGGTTTTCGTAGGCCGCGCTGAACTGTTCACCGTGCGCGGCGAGGCGGGTCAGCTCAAACGACAGTTTGGGAACGTCCACATTGCCGGAATGGCAGACCACCACGCGCGCGCCGACTTCGGCCGCGAAGCGCAGCGTGCGGCTGATGTGGGTGACGGCGTACTCGCGCTCGCGGCGGTCGGGGGAGGCCGGCGTGTAGAGCTCCGGATGAGGGCGGGGCGCGCCGATGGGCACGGGGCAGAAGTTGTGCACGCTGTCCACCCGCACCGCGCCGGAAGCCACCATGGCCTTCACGCCGGGAATCAACTCCGCGCGCAGGTCGTAGCCCAGCTCCACAATGCCGAGGCCCAACTCCAGAATCTCTTCGATCAGGGCCTGGCCGGACTGATGCCGCCCGGCGTTCCAACGGGTGCTGAGCGAGAGCGGGATCATTTTTCCGCCTGCGCCTGAATGGCGGTGATGGCCACGGTGTTGACGATATCCACCACGGTGCAGCCGCGCGACAAATCATTGACCGGTTTGCGCAACCCTTGAATCACGGGGCCGATGGCCACCGCGCCCGCGGAACGCTGCACGGCCTTGTAGGTATTGTTGCCGGTGTTGAGATCCGGGAAAATGAAAACCGTGGCGCGGCCGGCCACCTTGGAGTCGGGCATCTTGGTGCGCGCCACATTCAGGTCAATGGCCGCGTCGTACTGGATGGGGCCTTCGATGGGCAGGTCGGGGGCCATCGCGCGGGCGAGTTCGGTGGCCTCGCGCACGCGCTCCACATCCGCGCCGCCGCCGGAGGCGCCGGTGGAATAGGAGAGCATGGCCACGCGCGGTTCCACGCCGAAAATCGCCGCCGTGCGCGCGGATGTCACCGCAATTTCCGCCAGTTGCGGCGCGGTGGGATTGGGATTGATGGCGCAGTCGCCATACACCAGCACGCGGTCTTTGAGGCACATGAAAAACACGGACGACACAATGGTGAAGCCCGGCTTGGTGCGGATGAATTGCAGGGCGGGGCGCACCGTGTGCGCCGTGGTGTTGACGGAGCCCGACACCATGCCATCGGCCAGCCCCTTGTGGACCATCATGGTGCCGAAATAGGAGGCATCCGCCATGATGGTTTCGGCCATGTCGGGCGTCATGCCCTTGGTTTTGCGCAACTCGTAATACGTGCCGACAAAATCGCGGAAGTGCGGCGACTGCGTCGGCTGGATAATCTCCACGCCCGGCAGATTGAGCCCCAGGTGTGAAATCTTGCCGCGGATTTTCTGCTCGTTGCCCAGCAGGACCACATCGGCCACGCCGCGCAGGAGGAGCTGCTCGGTGGCGTAGAGGATGCGGTCTTCATCGCCTTCGGGCAGGACGATGCGCTGGCGCGGCTCCTGCGCGCGCTGAATCAGGCCGAACTCGAAGCGCTTGGGCGTGACCACATCGGTTTGGGCGGTCTCCAGCAAATCCACCAGCTTTTGGGTGTCCACATTGGATTCAAACAGCGCCAGCGCGGCCGTGATTTTGCGGGTGGCGCCGGGATAGATGCGCGAATGCAGGCGCGACACGATGGAAATGGCCTCGTAGGTGCTGCCGGGCAGGGACAGCACCGGGACCATGTTGCGGACTTCCTTGAGCAGGGTGCCCACCGCGCCGGTGGGGCGGAAGCCGTTGGTCAGCACCACGCCCGCGATATTGACCGGCCGCGCGGAATTGAGTTTGAGCATCACGCCGAGCAGGTTGCCGAAGCGGTCGCCGGAAATAAACAGCAGCGCGCCATCGCGCAATTGCGCCAAAAACAATTCCGGCGAGGAATCCGCCACCGCGAAAGAGGTTGCCTGCAGCGAGTGGAGCAGGTCCGGCCGATAAAAAGTTTCCGCGCCGAGGGCGAGGGCCACTTCGCTCATCATGGGCGCGGCGAGGCCGGGGTCGTTGGGGATGGCAAAAATGGGGCGGCTGGCATGGCGCGTATTGGCCAGCAGCGAGGACAATTCCGGGAGGCGCTCCGGCGGGAAGCGGTTGAGAATGGCCGCCAGCACGGTGCAATCGTTTTCCTCAAAGCTTTGGATGGCAAAATCCAGCGTGGTCATGCGGCCATCGGAGACCGCCTTTTGGCCATCCACCACCAGCAGCACGGGGGCGGCCAGATTTTTGGCGATGGCGGCATTGATGTTGAACTCGAAGGCGGACGTTTGGCCGACGAAGTCGGAGCCCTCGCAGACCACAAAGTCAAAGCGCCGGGCCATCTCGTTATAGCGCTCCAGAATGCCGTCGAGCAGCGCGGAGGTTTGGCCGGCGCGGATCAGTTCACTGGCCTCGCGGCTGGTGTAGCCGAAGGCTTTTTCGTAGGGCAGATCGAGGCGAAAATGGCTGATCATCAGGGCGATGTCGTTGTCCGGCTCCGAACTGTCGCGGTCGGCGGGAATGATGGGGCGGAAAAAGCCGACGTGGCCGACTTTTTCGACCATCATTTCCATGACGCCCAGCGCGATGGCGGACTTTCCGCTGCTGGCTTCCGTGGCGGCAATATAGACATTACGGGACATGGCAACCTTTCCACAACGTCGCGCCGCGATGACGCAACAAAACGCAGGGCAGTCTAGCCGCTTGCGCGCGCCCGCGCAAGCCTGCCGCCCGGTGATTCACGCGGTGATTCACGGGGCCGAATCGCCCACCACAATCTGCACGGGCATCCGGCTCAGGCGGTCATGGAGCCGCCGCTCGCCCAGGACGGGCCACCAGTCATACAGAAAGATTTGGAGCGGTTGCCACATGGCCACCCAGCCGCAAATGATGAGGCCTTCGCGGAAGACATCGCGCAGGGTGCTGGTGGCGGCCCAGTTGGCCAGCGCGGCCGAGGTAATCAGCGCCAGACTCAAAAACGCGAGGCCGATGGCCAAACTGATCAGGCCGTGGTGAATGAGCGAGCGGAATTGGCGGCGGGTGAAGCCCGACTGCCGCACAAAATGTTCGCGGATGGCCTCGCCGGCATCGCGCGCTTCGTCCGGGGAGCTGGGCGGCTCGGTCAAATGAATCACCAACGCCAGCGGGCGGCGGTCGGCCACTTCCTCAGCGCTGGCGACGATGTACTCCTGCGCATCGTCGGCGAGGTCCTTGGCGAGAAAGGGGGAGGGGTCGTGCGAGTCGAACAACTGCCCCAGGCTGCGCAACCGGATTTCCAGCGGATGATGGTCCAGCGGAATTTCATCGCCGAAAAATGGCGCGCTATAGTCCATGCCTACCCCTTGACCGCGCCTTCGGTCAGCCCCTTGACAAACAGCTTCATGGAGAAGGTGAAGAGAATAATCACGGGGATGGAGGCAATGGCGTAGCCGGCCATCAGCGGCCCCCACAGTTTGATGTATTCGCCCGCCATGCGGATCAGCTGCACGGTGACGGGCAGCCGCGCCTGCTCGCGCATGACAATCAGCGGCATCACAAACTCATTCCACTGGCCCAGGAACTGCATCACCGCCACCGTGCCCATGATGGGGCCGGAGAGCGGAATCACCACCAGCTTGAGCTGCTGGAAGTGGTTGGCGCCGTCAATCTCCGCCGCCTCGAACAAGTCCTGCGGAATATCCGCGATGAAATTGCGGAACACAAAAATGGCGAACGCCTGCCCGCCGGACGCGCCCACCAGAATGAGGGCGGTCAGGGTATTGAGCAGGCTCATGTCGCGCAGCAGGATGAACAGCGGCACGAGGTTGGCGATCATCGGCATCATCATCATGATCAGCAGCGCGTTCCAGAGAAACCCGGAGGCCGGCATGCGCAATCGCGCGAAGAAATACGCGCCGCCCACGACGCGGGCGAGTCCGGAAGCACTTCCCT
>CAZNGD010000078.1:0-8679 GCA_964572295.1 uncultured Verrucomicrobiota bacterium | reverse complement strand
ACTCGGCGGGTCCGTGACCCGCCGAAATAGGTTCTCGGCCGCACCTCTGGACGACCGGCGCGGAACAACCGGCCCCGAGCGGTCTCGGGGCAGAAGACCTAAAGCGACAAAATCGCGTCCATCGAGCGGCGCCACCATGGGGCGCGCCCAGTGGTCGTCCGCCAGCAACCAGAAGCCGAATTGGTGGGCGCAGGCAAAGAAAAACAAATCCAGCACACCCGGTTCGCCGCGGCGGGGATAGATGAAGCCTTCCTGCCGCGTACAAAAATCAAACGGCTGCACATCGCCCGCCGTTTGGAGGAAGTCCGCGAACGCGGCCAGCCGGTCGGCGGAAATCGTGACGGACTTCATGGCGCGCCGCATTTATTTGACGGTGGCGGCGTCCTTCCAGAGGGGCTCCATGGCGTAATACTCGCGCATCCCCGGCGTAAAGACGTGCACAATGAAGTCCACATAATCGAGCACAATCCATTCGCTTTCGGCGGAGCCCGCGCGCCGGTGCGGTGTCACGGGCGGCGTGACGAGGCGCAACTGCTTCACGACTTCATCGGCCAGCGCGCGGATATGCGGCCGGTTGAGCCCGGAGCACAAAATCATGTAGTCCGTCAGGCTCGACACCTTGGCCACGTTCAGGATGACGATGGCCTCGCCTTTTTTGGAATCCAAAATGGCGCGCACCTGTTTGACCCGGTCGCGGAGTAGCGAAGCCGGGGAGGGGGCGCGCGGGCGGGCGCGAGGCGTGGCGGGGGTGACGCTGGGGTTCGAGACGGCGGGAGTTTTCTTGGTCTTCATTCGCGGTATAGGTTGTGATCTTCAATATAACGGAGGACGGCGGCGGGAACAAGGTCAACCGGCTGGCCGGCGGCCAGTTGGGCGCGAATCTCGCGCGAGGACACGGCCAGCGGCTCGCCGGTGCGCAGGTCGGCCAGCAGCCGTTCGGGCCACGGCGCGGGCAGATGCAGCGATTCCGCAGTGGGGACGTAGCCGGGGCGCGCGAGAGTGACCAGGCGCACGCGGGCGAGTAGTTCGAGCGGTTGATGCCATGTGTGCAATTCCGGCAGCGTGTCCGCGCCGATGATGAACACAAACGCGACATCGGGATTCAACAGTTGCAGCATTTGCACGGTGTCGAGGGTGTAGGATTTGCCCGTGCGCTCGAACTCGATGGGCAGCGCCGCGAAGCGTGATTCTCCCGCAATGGCCAGTTGCAGCATGGCCAGGCGGTCCTCGTTGCTGGCGAGGTTGTGCGTGGGTTTGTGCGGCGGCACGGCGCAGGGAATGAACCAGACGCCGTCCAACCCGAACAGGCGCAGGGCCTCGCGGGCGATGGACAGGTGGCCCTCGTGCACCGGGTTGAACGTGCCGCCAAGTAATCCGATGGTGCGCGGCATCAGTTGTCCATGACTTCCGGCGGCGGATTCAGCGGGACCACCTGACCCGCCACCACCACGGGCAGGGTGCTCAGTTCCACCCAATAGGCGCGGCCGCGAATCGTGATGGGCTGGCCGACATATTGGCGCAGGATTTCGGAGTCGCCGTGGACGAGGCAGCGGACGCGCAGGCGGCCGGCGCCATCGTAGAACAACAGGCGGAAGCGCGTCGGCGAGCCGGGGGTGAACGGCGCATTGCGCAACTCACCTTCCACCTGCACCGCGCGGCCTTGGTTGGGCACGTCGTCATCCAAATCCAGTTCATCCACAAACGCCGGATTGACTTCCACGCCGACCGCTGGCGATTTTTGGGCAGTCACCACACTGGCCGGCGCGGGGACCGCCTTGGTGGTGTCCACGGATGCCGGTCGCGGCGGGGTGGGGCGCACGGTGGGCACCGCGCCTGCTGTCGAGTGGGCGGGCGCCGGGGGGGGGGGAGGTAGCGGGGCGGGGATGCTGGTGGCCGGGCGCAGCGTTGGCGCGGGGGCCGGTTTGGCTGGCGCGGGCGGTGCGCCGGGGGTGGAGGGCGTAATCTTCGCCGCTGGCGCTGGCGGGGCTGGCGGGGCCGCAGGCGCAGGGGTGGGCGTGGCGTGCGCGACTTCCGCAGCGGGCGCAGGCGGTGGCGGCGGCGGTGGCGATGGCGGCGTGGCCGGTTTGGAAGGCGCTGCCGGCGCGGGCTTGGGTTCCGGCAGTGGCGCGACTTCGCCGATTGCGGCGCCGGCCGACCGTACGGCCGTCAGATCCCGGTTCTTCACCCACAGCGTGGCGGAGGACGGCGCGGCAATTTTGCACCATTCCCCATCGTCGCCGCGTGGCATGACCAATGCGCCGCGTTCGAGCGTGCCGACCACGCTATATTCGATTCCGGGACCGGCGCGCACCTGGATGCTCCGGGCCACCACCCGGTTGCCGTCAATGAAGTCCTTGTTCAGCCAAAGACTCAAACGGTCGGGCGCGGAAATGGCGGACCAGTCGCCTTCGGTATGCGTCACAAATAAAATTTCGCCAGCGGTGGCGGCGCCCACCCGTTGCGCGCTGGCATTGGCCTGCGCATGGATTGGGGTGGATGCCGCCGACACTTTCATCCGGGTATCAGCCTGCGCGCCAAGCGCAATCGCCCACCAGGCCGCCAGCCAGAAACCACAATGAACAACATTTTTCATGGTCGGCAGTGTAGCGGGGGGTGGGGGGCGAGGCAACTTTTTCATTTGTTGCCCGGCCCGATAATGCGCAATATGCCCCAAACCCATGGCCATGTCCGACACCAACCCAACGTCCCCCCCCGCCACGCCGGAATGGCTGCGCGCGTTGTCGGCGGCGGATGTCCGCGATGTGGCGGCGGCGCGCGCGCATTTGCCGACCACCGCCGCCGCCGCAGGCGACGCGCTGCCCGCCGTCGTGATGGCGTGGCTGCTGCTGGATCCACCCCAGGCCATGCGGCTCGTGGAGGAATGGCTGGCCTCGCAGGATGATGCCGGTTGCCTGCGCCCCGCCGTGCCCGTGGTGTGTCTCTGGGTCGAACGCATTGCCGCCGCGTGGCCGCCCGCCGTGGAATGGGTTCCCACGCTGCTACCGCAACTGGCCCGTTGTCTCAAGGAAGCCTTCGCCTGCTTTGACCCGCGTAATACCGGTTTGCCGCGCTGGCCTGACGCGGCAAGCGCGTTGCTGCCGGCGACCTTCACGCCCAACGGATTCGGCGTGGACCTGGCCGTGCTGCTGGCCAACGAAACCGCCGCCTTCCTGCGCCTGGCCAAGGACCGCCCCGATCTCGATGAGGCCTGCAATCTGGCCGAGGGCGAAATGCGCGAGTTGGATGGCTGGTTGAAGGATAACTTTTGGGACGAGGAGGCCGATGCCTTTTTGTCATTGGATGAAGGAAATCACGTGCAGCGCGATTTGTCGCCGCGCGGATTTTTCCCCTTGGCGTGGCGTTCGGCCACGGAGGAAATGAATGCCGGGCTGCGCGGGCGCGCTCCCGTCGTGCTGCGGCAAACCTGGACACCGCGCGCGTGGCTGCTGCTCTTCGTGCTGCTGCTGCCCACGCCCCATGGCAGTATTGTCGCGCAGATGCGCCGCCACCGATTGCCCGCTGGTGCCACGCCTGCGGAGCAGGCCGCATGGACGGTGCTGACACTGGGCACCGCCGCCGCGCGCGCGCGCTATCAACAGGACATCCCGCGTTCCGCGCACTGGCTGGATGCCCACGCGCGGCAACTCTGGCGCGCGCTGGCCTGCGGCGGCCTGGCGGCATTGCTGCTGCTGCTGGGCTGGGGTTATCGGCAACGCCACCGCGCGGCGGCGACCCCCGCCGAGTGGGAGCAACAGGCCCGCCTGGCTTGCGCGGAAGACCGGCACGAAGCCGCCGCCGCGCTGTATGCCCGCGCCGCAGCGCGTGGCCCCGCCACGTATTTCCTGTATCGGCAGGCGGGCGAATGGTTTCACGCGGCGCGCTACGCCGAGGCCGAAGCCGTCTGCCGCGACATCCTGCGGCGGGAGCCGGACTCCCCCAACGTGCGCCTCAATCTGGCGCTGGCCGTTTTGCAGCAGGGGCGCCGCGAGGAAGCCCTTGCCATGTACCGCGCACTGGCGGATGAACTGGCCATTTCGGCTTCGCCCGAGCTGGCCGCGCGCGCGCAATTGGCCGTCGAACTGTTGAGCCGTCAACTGGCGCTGGATCAACCGGCCGCCCAACCGGCCGATCGTTGACAGGGGGCCGTTGCGGTGGAATAGTGGCCTGTTGACGAATGTGGGAGAGATACCATGAAGAAAAGATTGGCCGGCTGGTTGGGTGGCTTGGCGCTGTTGGCGCTGGCGACAGGCTGTTTCCGTAATACGATTTCCGAAATTGAGCTGGATCTGCCCGCCATGCGCACCCCCGCTTGCGCGGCGGCGGTGGAAGGCGCGCTGGCGAAACTGGGCATCGGGTCGAACAGCGTCATCCGCACGGTGCGGCTGGATGTGGAGGCGCGCAAGGCGTGGGTCACTTATGACAACGTGCGCCTGGGTCGCCGCAACATCGAAGTCGCCGTGCGTCATGCGGGATTTGCGGTGAATGATCTGCCCGCCGATGAAGCCGCGCGCGCGCAACTGGCTCCGGAGTGCCGTGGCAATGAATAAGTCCATCGAGTTCCGCTGGGTGCAGAATGCGCCCGCCGTCACGCCGCAGATTTTGTTGGTGCAGGATGGCCGCCTGTTGCCGCCGCCCGACCTGTCCGCCGCCGCCCAAAAGGAGCTGACCGCCTGGCTCAAGACCGCCCAGTTCGAGGGCGAGCTGGCCGCCTGCGCGCGGCCGGCTGGATTGTCGGCAACGTATTGGCTCATCGGCCTGGGCAAGGCCAAGGATTTTCATGCCGCGCGCTGGTTGCGTTGCTGGGCCACCGTCGGGCGTGAGCTGGCCAAGGATGCCACCATGCCCCGCGTCGCGTTGGCCTGGCCGGCCAAGACCGAATGGCCCGTGGCCGCGCCGCAGTTGCTGGGGCTGGCGGTGGAAGGCCTGCTGGACGGCAGCTATTCGTTCGAGACATTCAAATCCAAGAAAAAGGCGCGGCGCTGCGGCGTGGATCTGGTCGGCGCGGAAGTGGCCACCGCCGCCGCGCGCGCAGCCGTGCGCCGTGCGGTCGTCATCAGCGACACCCTGCGCGAGGTACGCGATCTGGCCAATCTGCCAGCCAACGAATTCGGCCCGCCAGACGTCGCCGCGCACGCCAAACGGCTGGCGCGGGCCGCCGGCCTTTCCTGCCGCGTGTGGGATCAGGCCGCGCTGCAAAAGGAAAAGTGTGGCGCCATCCTGGCCGTGGCGCAGGGCAGCCGGCGGCCGGGTTGCCTGATCCGGCTGGCCTACGCTGGCACGCAACGGCAAAAACCGCTGGTGGTGGTGGGCAAGGCCGTGACCTTCGACACCGGCGGCATCAGCCTCAAGCCACCCAAAAACATGGAGTGGATGAAGTATGACAAGAGCGGCGGCATGGCCGCGCTGGCCACCGTGCTGCTCGCCGCGCGCCTGAAAATCAAACAACCCGTGGTGGCCTACATTCCCGCCGTGGAAAACATGCCCGGCGGCAACGCCACCCGCCCCGGCGATATCATCACCGCGCGCAACGGCAAGACCATTGAAGTGCTCAACACCGACGCCGAAGGCCGCCTGATTCTGGCGGATGCGCTGGATGTGGCCGCCGCCGAAAAACCGGCGGCCATCGTGGACATCGCCACGCTCACCGGCGCGGTGATCATCGCGCTGGGCTACGAAGCCTCCGCCGTGATGGGCAACGACGACCGCCTGATTCTCGACCTGATGCTGGCCGGCGAAACCACCGGCGAGCGCCTCTGGCAACTGCCCCTGTGGAATGAATATGACCAGATGCTGCAAGGCCAGTTCGGCGATATCAAAAATATCGGCGACGGCACCGCGGGCACCATCGCGGGCGGCGCATTCCTGCGGCAATTCGTGCCCGAGGGCATTCCCTGGGCGCATCTGGATATCGCGGGCACGGCCTGGCACGAAGCCGCCACGGCGGCGCATGCCCCCGGCGCCACCCTCGTGCCGGCCCGCCTGCTGGTGGAGTGGGCCGCGCAATTCCGACCGGAGCGGTAAGCGGCCGCCCGCATGCGCTTTCTGCTCGACCAGTTCATGGATTACCTGACGCTGGAGCGCGGATTGAGTGAAAATACGCGGCTGGGCTACGGCCATGACCTGCGCGAGTTTCTCGCATTCATTTCGCGCAAGGGCTACACCAGCCTCCAGCAGGTTGTGCGCCGCGACTTGCTGGATTTTTTGCAGGAGAGCAAACAAAAGGGGCTGGCCGCGCCGAGCTTGGCGCGCCGTTTGATTGCCATCAAGGTATTCTTCCGCCATCTGGCCGGCGAAGGCCTGCTGGCGGTCAATGTCGCCGATGCCATGGATTCGCCGCGCCTGTGGAAAATCCTGCCGCCAACCCTGAGCATGGCCGAGGTGGATCGGCTGCTGGCCATGCCGCCCGCCACCACGCCCCGCGGCCTGCGCGACCGCGCCATCCTGGAAACCTTCTATGCCACCGGCCTGCGCGTCAGCGAGCTGGCCGGGCTCACGCTCGATTCGCTGCGCTTCGACGCCGAATATATTCGCTGCGTGGGCAAGGGCGACAAGGAGCGCGTGGTGCCCATCGGCGCGCGCGCCATCGCCGCCGTGCAGGCCTGGCGGGAGCAGGGCCGCCCCGCCTACGCCGCCCGCGGCCGCCCCCCCAGCCAAGCCGTATTTTTGTCGCCGCGCGGCCAGCCGTTGAGCCGCGTGGCCCTCTGGCACATCATCAAAACCTATGCGCGGCAAGCGGGCATCAGCAAGGAGATTTCCCCGCACACGTTGCGCCATTCGTTCGCCTCGCACCTGCTGGCCAATGGCGCATCGCTGCGCGTCATTCAGGAAATGCTCGGCCACGCCGACATCGCCACCACGCAGATTTATACCCACGTGGATCAAGGCCGCTTGCAGGCCATCCACCAAAAATATCATCCCCGCGCGTGAGTTCATCATGACCACCGATTGCCCCGCCCCCTGGCTCGAATTGGAAGCCCGCCTCGGCCACGTCTTTGCCCGGCGCGACCTGCTGGCCGCCGCGCTCACCCACAGCTCCTACGTCGCCGAAAGCGATGCCCCCGGCGTTCCCGAAAGTCAACGTCTGGAATTTCTGGGCGACGCCGTCTTGAGCGCCGTCGCCGCAGAATGGCTCGTGGCCCATTGCGCCGACTGGCGCGAAGGCACCCTCACCAAAGTCCGCAGCCGGTTGACCAATGCCACCACCCTGGCGCGCGTCGCCCGCCAACTGCAACTCGACACCTGCCTGCGCCTGGGCCGCAGCCTGGTCCGGCAAACCGGCCGCGCCCGCCACAAACCGCTGGCCGATACACTGGAATCGCTGCTCGGCGCGCTCTGGCTGGATGGCGGCGTGGAGGTCGTGCGCGCCGTTTTCCGCACGTGGTTCGCCGATGAAATTCAAACCGCGCTGGCCGCAGGCAGCGACGACAACCCCAAAGGCGATTTGCAGGAGCTGTTGCAGAAACATCATGCCCCCGCGCCGCGCTACGCGGTCCTTGCGCAGGATGGGCCGCCGCATGCGCCGCGTTTTGTGTGCGCGGTGTTTTGCGGCAACCGGCAGTTGGGGGAGGGGGGCGGCGCCAGCAAGCGCGAGGCTGAAGTGCAGGCCGCGCGGGCGGCTATCGGGCGGATCGGCCAGGCCGCCGCAGGCGAAATCCTGGTGAACCTGTAGCCGCCGCCTGCCTCGCGGCTGTTGGCTGTTTCGGCTGCTGGCTGTTGGTTCGTGTGCGCCGCTTTTGTGTTCCGCTTCTTCCTGCGTTTCTGGTGGAGGATTTCTTGAGGATTTTGGCGGCGCCAAAACCAACCGGCGTCTTTTCCGTGCTGCGCACAGCGGCCAAGGTCCGGCACGGCCGCTCAATGCCGCTCCGCCTCGGGCAGCCCGCGGCGGAGAGATCAGAGGCGGCAAAAAAATCGGTCCGCTCCGTCCGATTGCCTCTTGTTTTCCTGCTTGGTTCGGGGGTTTTCCACGCTGTGGAAAAAAGTTCATCCCGCGCGGGCGGGATTTTCCACACCGTGGAAAAATCAGGCCAGATCGTTCCACACCGTGGAAAACGGCCGCGCCTCGCGGCGGGTGGGGCGGGCTAGGGCCGGGGCTGGACGCGGATATAGTGCGGGTTGGGGGTGGTGGGGACCGCGATGGGGGAGAGGGGGTTGGTGGCGGCGAAGTGGGAGTGGGCGGTCCAAATGAGATTCGTCAGCGCCGTGGTGGTTTCAATTTGGTAGTTGCGGCCTTGGATGGTTTTGACGGTGAGCGGCCATTGGGCCGCCAGCGCGGATTGGGTGGGGGGGAGAAGAAAAGGACGGACGGGTTGCAGGAATTGCCGGGGGGTGAGGGCGGCGCGGGAAAAACGAACTTGGTCGTAGCGGGTTTGCGGCTCGCTGGAGTTGCCGCTGTTGAGGGCTTGGCCGATGCGGGCGACGCTGCCGGTGGCGAAGGCGTAGTCCCCGGTCGAGACGGAACTGAGGTCGGTGACGTGGATGAGCTGGTAGTCGAAGTAGGTGTACAGATTGGTGGCGGCCTTCACCAGCGCGGCGTGGTGCCAGCGGGCATCCGGTGCGTAGGGGGCGAGGTAGGGGAGCCACTCGCTGGCGGTGGTGGTTTGGTGGCCGTCGCGCAGGTCGGCGTTGAGTTGGTAGATGGAGTGACAGGCGAAGCTGATGAAGGGCTTGTCGCTGTTGAAG
>CAZNGD010000077.1:0-8680 GCA_964572295.1 uncultured Verrucomicrobiota bacterium | reverse complement strand
TGCTGCGCTATCCGGACGGCAAGGTGCATCCCTACGTCGGCTTTGGGCCGGGGGTCACCCGTTGTGCGGTGTCGTTCAACGAAGCCGAGTTGACGACCGAGGGTTTTGGATTCGCGGAGTCCGGGGACGACTCGACCTTTTGCTGGCAGGCGCTGGCCGGGGTGGACTTCGACATCTCCGCGCGCGTGATGGTGGGCGCGGGCTACCGATACTTCGCCGCGCAACCGTCGTTCACCTGGGCGAACGGCACGCAGAGCGATTACGACCCGGTCTATCACGACGTGGTGGTGGACCTGAAATTCCGGTTTTGAAAAGTGGCAGGAGGTTACGAAGATGCAAACGAAACGCATGATGGGTTGGGTGGTCGGAATCGCGCTGGTGGGGCTGTTGGCGGCGGGGGCCGCGCACGGGCAGGCGGAAATTACGGCATTCGACGGCAATGGGCAGATCAGTTGGGATGATCCGGGCGGCACGGGCACGCACTACGCCGTGCAGTGGTCCACATCGGGCCTCAGCAATTGGATGTCGTGGCGGGACGCGGAGGCCACCTTGGCGGGGCTGGGGCCGACGGGCACGGCCGCGGTGCCGATGTTCTACCGCGTGGTGGCGCAGGACCCGACGTATGACGCGACGGCGAGCTACACCTACTTCGATCGCCTGCCGCCCTTCGATCCGCTGACGCCGCTGGCGACCAACGAAATGCGGATCACGTTCATGGGCTCGATGATTCCGCTGCCGGTGCGTCTGGCACAGGCCGAAATGAGCATCTTTGTCGAGGTGGGGTGGAGCAATGATCCCAGCGACAAGGTCTATGGCGGGCGGGCGCGCGACCAGTTCATCTTTGATTGCGGCGCGGGCATCTCGGCCAATTACGCGGCCGCCAAAGTGGGCTTTCGCCGGATGGACAAGGTGTTCATCAATCACCTGCATGGCGACCACATGAACGACCTGACGCACATCTATTGTTTCGGGCCGGCCAGCGACCGCAAGTCGCCGCTGTATGTGTGGGGCTCGAAGCCCTCCGGCGTGGCGTGCCCCTCCAACAGTTGGGACATCTATAGCGACGATGGCGTGGTGTATGACGACGGCACGAGCAACTTCTGCGCGAGCCTGCGCAATGCGTGGCGCTGGCATTCGGAAAGCTTCAGCTTCCAGGGCACCTGCTACTCCAATTATGTGCCGCCCACCAAGGCAAGCTGGGGGCTGCCGCACGACCCCGTGCCCGTCGGCAACGATGACCCACGCGATGCCTATGCCATCGTGCCGATTGAGCTCGACTGGGCGGAGGTCGGCGGCGTGGCCTATAGCAACGCCGCCACCGGCGTGCGCATCACGCATTTTCCGGTGATTCACTGCCGCCGCGGCGCCATGGGCTACAAGCTTGATTGGCAAACGCCGGATGGCGCGAACTTGAGCATGATCTACACCAGCGATACCAAGCCCGAAACCAACTGCATCGAGCAGGCGAAAAATGGCGGGAACGGGGTGGATGTCTTCATTCACGAAATGGTCGTGCCGCCCGAAGTCTGGGCCTACAAAAACATGGGCCTCGACGCGCCGCCGGAACCCGGCGACGACAATTACGCCGAGTTCCAGACCACGGTGCAGGGGCTGACGTTCGTTCAGAACAGCTCGCACACGCCGCAGGGCGCATTCGGTTATATCCTCAGCCAGATCACCCCCCGGCCCAAGCTGACCGTGGCCACGCATTTCCCCGTGGCCGATGACACCGTGGGCAGCGCGTTGACGAGCGTGCAGGCGCACTGCCCGGATGTCGTCATGGGCCGCGATATGGTGTGGTCGTTCGACCTCATGGTGCTGCGCGTATTTCCCGACCGCATCGAGCAGGCGCGCGCCGATGTGTCGCGCTACAGCTTCAACCCGCCCGTTCAGATTCCCGAAGGAATGCGCCCGCCCAAATACAACGATGGCATGGGCAAGGGCGATCCGTACTACCAGATTGACCTCAGCGCTGAAATTCCACCCGTGTCCGGCGGCGTGACGAACTACCGCGTGGATGGCTACTGAGCCTGGTGTGCCGGAAACATACCGGGCGCAAAAACGCAAATGCGTTGCGTCCGCGCGGATCGCATGGGCCAGCGCCGGGATTCGGCCTTTGACAGGGTTGACGCCATGGAGCTAAACTTCTCGGATGGTGAATGTGGGAAAGGACCTTCTATGCGCGCAGCCGTCTTCTTTCTTTGTGTGATGGTGTTGGCGGCGGGGTGCCGCGAGAAGGTGGCCGTGCCAGTCGCGGCCCCGATGGCCGTGGTCGCCGCCGATGTCATCGTTCGCGACCAGCCGATTTATTACGAAGCCATGGGGCGGACGCTGGGGTCGCAGGATGTGGAAATCCGCGCGCGCGTGGAAGGCATTCTGGAGTCCGTGCAGTTTCGCGAAGGCGCCATGGTCGAAAAGGGGGCGCTGCTGTACACGATTGATCCGAGCACGGTGGAAGCCAATCTGGCGCAGGCGCGCGGCGCGCTGGCGCAAGCGGAAGCCGCCGATGACAAGGCCCGGCGCGATGTGCGCCGCCTGACGCCGCTCTGGGAGAAAAATGCGATTTCCCGCCAGATGCTGGATGATGCGCTGGCCGCCCGGCATTCGGCCTCCGGCGCGGTGGTGACCGCGCGCGGCGCGGTGGACAACATGCAAATCATGCTCGGCTACACGGAAATCCACGCGCCGATTTCCGGGCTCATCGGCAAAACCGAAGTCAAGGCCGGCAATCTGGTCGGCCGCGGTCAGAATACGCTGTTGACGACGTTGTCCGTGCTGGATCCCATCGCCGTGCGTTTCAGCATTAGCGAGAAAGAGTTTCTGGCGGTGCAGCACGTCATTCCCGACCACCCGGAAGCCATGGCCAATCTGGCGATCTTCGAGCTGGTGCTGGCCGATGGCTCCACCTTGCCCGCCAAGGGGACGGTGGTGTTTGTGGACCGCAGCGTGGACCCCGCCACCGGCACCATGCTGGTGGAAGTGGCGTTTCCCAATCCCGGACTGCTGGTGCGGCCCGGCCAGTTCGGTCGGGTGCGCCTGCCGGTGCGGACGGTGACGGGCGCGATTCTGATTCCGCAGCGCGCGGTGCAGGAATTGCAGGGAACCTATTCGGTCTTTGTGGTCGGCGCGGATGGCCGCGCCGAGTTCCGCCCGGTGAAGGTGGGGGCGCGGGTGGACAATCTATACGTCATTGAATCGGGCCTGCAGGCGGGCGAGAAGGTGGTGGTGGAGGGTGCCCAGAAGCTGCAAAACGGCATGGCGCTCGCCCTCCAACCGGCCGCCCCAGCCAGCGAGTAAGTCATGGCGCAGTTTTTCATTCGGCGGCCGGTTCTGGCCATTGTGCTGGCGATTCTGATGGTGCTGATCGGGGTGCAAACTCTCGTGACGCTGCCCATCGAGCAGTATCCCCAACTGTCGCCGCCGAACATCCAGGTCACCGCCATCTATCCCGGCGCGGGCGCGGAGGTGGTGGAGCAGTCGGTGGCCACGCCGATTGAACAGCAG
Source organism: uncultured Verrucomicrobiota bacterium (assembly GCA_964572295.1). Lineage (GTDB taxonomy): Bacteria > Verrucomicrobiota > Kiritimatiellia > CAIQIC01 > Lenti-01 > CAZNGD01. Next base: position 5,176 of record CAZNGD010000077.1, on the reverse strand, counting down.
GTCAATGGCGTGGAGCACATGCTCTATATGAAGTCGCTCAACTCGAGCGATGGCCGGATGCAGTTGAGTGTCACGTTTGCAGTCGGCAGCGACATGGACACCGCCAACATGCTGACCCAGAACCGCGTGGCCCAAGCGGAATCGCGGCTGCCGTCGGAGGTCGTGGCGCAGGGGCTGACGGTCAAAAAGATCAACCCCAGCATCCTGATGGTGGTGAGCCTTTATTCGCCGAACGAAACCTACGACAGCCTGTTTCTCAACAACTACGCCGTGCTCAATGTGCGCGATGCCCTGTTGCGCGTGCCCGGCCTCTCCCAAGTGGACATGGCGGGCGGCGCGGAGTATGGCATGCGCATCTGGCTGCAGCCCGACAAGCTGGCCAAGCTGGGCCTGACGCCAGCGGACGTGATGAGCGCCATCCGCGAACAAAACGCGCAGGCGCCCGCCGGCCAGGTGGGGGCCGCGCCCGCGCCGGCCGGGCAGGAGTTCACCCTCACCGTGCGCGCGCCGGGCCGCCTGAGCACGCCGGAGGAATTCGGCGAGATTCTGGTGCGCTCCACCGGGGACGGCCGCCAGGTGCGGCTCAAGGATTTGGCGCGCATCGAGCTGGGCGCGGAGAGCTACAAATCGTTCGGGCGGTATAACGGCCGCGAGGCGGGCCTGCTGATGCTGTATCTGCTGCCGGGCGCGAACCAGATCGAAAGCGCCAAAGAGGTGTACCGGACGCTGGAAGAATTGAAGCGCTATTTCCCGGACGACGTGGATTACGCCGTGACCTACGATTCCACGCCGGCGGTGTCGGCCTCGATTGAGGAAATCGTCCACACCCTGTTTGAGGCGATTGTGCTGGTGGTGCTGGTGGTGTTCATCTTCCTGCAAAACTTCCGCGCCACGTTGATCCCGCTGGCGGCCATCCCGGTGTCGTTGATCGGCACGTTCATTTTCTTCCCGCTGATGGGGTTCACGGTCAACACGCTGACCATGTTCGGGCTGGTGCTGGCCATCGGCATTGTGGTGGATGATGCCATTGTGGTGGTGGAGGCGGTGATGTCGCACATCGAGCGCGGCAAATCGCCGCGCGAGGCCACGGCGCAGGCCATGCGCGAAGTGACGGGGCCGGTCATCGGCACCTCGGCGATCATGGTCGCCGTCTTTGTGCCGGTGGCCTTCATCGGCGGGCTGACCGGGCGGATGTATGCGCCGTTTGCGCTGACCATCGCGGTGTCGGTGATTCTGTCCACCTTCAACGCGCTCTCGCTGAGTCCGGCGCTGGCGAGTCTGATGCTGCGGCCCGCGCACATTGAGCGCTCGCCGCTGCGCTGGTTTTACCGCGGCTTCAACCGGGTCTTTGCGAGCACGACAAACGGCTATCTCCGCTGGGCCACCGCGCTGGGGCGGCGCGCGGCGTGGAGTCTGCTGATCATCGGCATCGTGGCGCTGCTGGGGGGCGGGCTCTCGTCCGTGATTCCGGCGGGCTTTGTGCCCATTGAGGATCAGGGCGTGCTGCTGGCCAACTTGCAGTTGCCGAATGCGGCCTCGCTCGAACGCACAAGCGAAGCCGCCCGCCAGGTGGAGGAAGTCCTGCGCACCACGCCGGGGGTCGAGGCCTATAACGTCATTGGCGGAATGTCGCTGTTGAGCGGCACCTACACCCCCAACACGGGGACATTCTTCATTCGGCTGAAGCCGTGGGCCGAACGCACCACGCCGGAAACCAGTTTGCGCGGCTTGGTGACGGGGCTCAATCGGCGGCTGAGCGCGATTCCCGAAGCACTGGCGTTCCCGTTCGTGCCGCCCTCGCTGCCGGGATTCGGCGCGGCGGGAGGCTTCGATATGCTGCTGCAAGACCGCAGCGGCAACCTGTCGGTGGAGGAGCTGCATGCGTACGCCAAGACATTCATGGCCGCGGCGCAGCGGCGGCCGGAATTGACGGGGCTGTTCACGTCCTTTGATCCCACCGTGCCGCAGGTGGCGCTGACGGTGGACCGCGAAAAGGCGCGCTCGCTGGGCGTGCCGATCACGGATGTTTTTTCGACGTTGCAGGCCTCGCTGGGCGGCGCCTATGTGAACGACTTCAACCGCTTTGGCCGGCTCTACCGCGTGTATGTGCAGGCCGACTCGGACTTCCGCCGCCGCCCGGAGGATATCGGCCAATTTTATGTGCGCAGCCGGACGACCAACGCCATGATCCCGCTGTCCACGCTGGTCAGGGTGACCCCCGCCGCCGGCGCGGAGCTGACCATTCGCTACAACCTGATGCGCTCGGTGCAGATCACCGGCCAGGCCGCCGATGGATACAGCTCGGGCCAGGCCATGGCCGCGCTGGAAGACGTGGCCCGCGAGGTGTTGCCCCGCGAGATGGGGGTGGCATTCACGGGGCTTTCCTATCAGGAAAAAAATGCCCCCAGCTCCGTGCCGACCATGATTCTGGCGGTGGTGTTCGTCTTCCTGCTGCTGGCGGCGCTTTACGAAAGCTGGACGCTGCCCTGGAGCGTCATGCTCATCACGCCGACCGTGCTGCTGGGCGCGTTCCTGCCGGTGTGGCTGCTGGGTTTCGACAACAATGTTTATGTGCAAATCGGGTTGGTCATGCTGATCGGGCTGGCCGCGAAGAATGCGATTCTGATTGTGGAATTTGCCAAGATGCAGCGGGATCAGGGTGAGGCTCCCCTCGAGGCCGCGCTGGCGGCGGCCCGGCTCCGCTTCCGCCCCATCCTGATGACGGCGTTTTCGTTTATTCTGGGCGTCATGCCGTTGGTGATGGCCAGCGGCTCCGGTGCCAATGCCCGCAAAATGATGGGCATTGCGGTGGTGGTCGGCATGTTGCTGGCCACCGTGTTGGGCGTGTTCCTGACCCCCGCGTTTTTCATCACCATCGAACGCTGGAGCCGGCGGTGGAAGGGAGGCGCCACATGAACCGCCTGCGCCGCGCCGGGCTGCTCTTGGCCGCCCTCCTGATTGTGGCCGGTTGCGCCACCGGGCCGGACTATCAACGCCCGCAACTGCCCGTGCCGGACTCCTGGCGTCTCGGTGAAGTCACGACCAACTCGCTCGCCGATTTGTCCTACGCGGACTTGTATTGCGACCCCGTGCTGGTGGACCTGATTGGCGTTGCGCTGACCAACAGCCCGGACGTGCGGGCCGCCGTCGCGCGGCTGGAACAAGCCGCCGCCGCCTGGCGCATCCAGCGGGCCGACTTCTGGCCGGCCGTCAACGCCGCCGCCAGCCATACCCGCGCGCGGCAGGGAAATCTGCCGCCGCTGCCGGGGGCGGAGGGCGACCAGTTTGAGCTCTTCGGCGTGCTGTCCTACGAAGTGGATGTCTGGGGCCGCATTCGCCGACTCAACGAAGCCGCGCGCGCCCAATATCTGGCCACGGAAGAAGCGCGCCGCACGATTGAAATCGGACTGGTCGCGGGCGTGGCATCGGCCTACTTCAACCTGCGCGCGCTCGACAGCCAGTTGGCGATTGCCCACGACACGCTGGCCTCGCGCCGCGATATGCTGGAGCTGACCCGGATCAAATTCGACGACGGCAACGGAATTGTGTCGGAGCTGGATGTGGCGCAGGCGCAGACGCAAGTTGCCGCCGCGCAATCGGCCATCGCCGGCTTGCAGCGGGCGATGGCGGCGGCGGAAAACACGCTCAACTGGTTGCTGGGCCGTTATCCGGGCGACATTCCGCGCGGGCTGGACATTGCCCGGCAATCGCCGCCGGATGCGGTGCCGGCGGGGCTGCCGTCGGACCTGCTGCTGCGGCGGCCCGATGTGCGGGCGGCCGAGCAGCAGCTCATTGCCGCCAACGCGAACATCGGCGTGGCGCGCGCGGCGTATTTTCCGGCGCTGTCGCTCACCGGCGCGCTCGGTTTGCAGAGCGCTGAGCTGTCCGATTTATTCGACACCGGTTTGTCCAAGGCGTGGAACTTCAGTCCCAGCCTGGCGGCGCCCCTGTTCCATGCCGGGAAGATTCGCGCCGGGGTGCGCGCCGCCGAGGCGCAACGCCGGGAGGCGCTGGCCAATTATGAAAAGGCGGTGCAGACCGCTTTCCGCGATGTGGCGGATGCGCTGTCGGGACTGGAATATCTCCGGCAACAACTCGCCGCCGATGAAGCAACCCTGCAGGCGGAAACCCGGCGGTTGGATTTGGCCCAGGCGCGCTACGAGGGCGGTGTCGCCAGTTATAGCGATGTGCTGGACGCGCAGCGCTATCAGTTCAGCGCCGAGTTGACCGCAGTGCAAAGCCGCAACGAATGGCTGCAATCGCTCGTGCAACTCTACAGGGCGTTGGGCGGCGGCTGGCCACAGCCGGGCGCGGCCCCACCCCAGGAAGACGAAAATCCATGAAGATTCATTTTGCCGGCGCCGCGGGCGGCCAAGTCACCGGGTCCGCTTTTTATGTGCAAACCGATCAGGCTTGCGTGCTGGTGGACTGCGGCCAGTTTCAAGGTTCCCGCCAGGCGGAGGCGCTCAATCGTTGGCGCCCGCCCGCCCGCATCAGGCTGCATGCGGTTTTGATTACCCACGCGCATTTGGATCATACGGGCCGCCTGCCACTCGTGGCGCAAAAGGGGCACAAGGTGCCCGTCTTTGCCACTGCGGCCACCATCGAACTGACCGCCCTGATCCTGCGCGATTCCGCGCACATTCTCGCCGCCGATGCCATGCACAAAAGCCGGCGGCTGGCGCGGGCAGGGAAGCCGCCGGTGGCTCCGCTCTACAGTTTGGAGGATGTGGAAAATGCCATCCGCATGATGCGCCCGGTTCCTTATCAGGAGCCGGTCCAAGTCGCCCCCGGCATTCAGGCGGTGTGGGCCGAAGCAGGCCACATGCTCGGCTCGGCTTCCATTCAGTTGATTGTCACCGAGGGCGGGCGGCAGAAGCGCATCGTGTTCTCCGGCGACCTGGGCCCGCGCAGCGCGCCGATTTTGCGCACCTATGAGCCGTTCCACGAGGCCGACATGGTGTTGATGGAGTCCACGTATGGCGCGCGCAATCACCGGCCGTTTGCCGCCACCGTCGAAGAGTTTGTCGGCGTGGTCAATGAGGCCATCATGGCGGGCGGCAAGATGCTGGTGCCGACGTTTGCCGTGGGCCGCGCCCAACTCATTGCCGGCCTGCTGGGGTGGATTATGTCTGCATAGGCTGTGGCGTAGATCGTTCCTTGAAGGTACAGACAA
>CAZNGD010000076.1:0-8712 GCA_964572295.1 uncultured Verrucomicrobiota bacterium | reverse complement strand
GGGGGGGGGGGGGGGGGGGGGGGGGGGGGGGGGGGGGGGGGGGCGGGGGGCCCCCGGGGGGGGGGCGGGCCAGCGGCGTCAAGGGATCGGTGGATACATGGACGCAGCCCGCCAGCAGGGCGCATACACTGACGCCGGCCAGCGCCCAGCGTCCTCGTTGGATGTTGACACGCATGGCCGGAATATGGCGAAGGCCCGCGCGGGTAGCAATCGCAAAGCGCGGGCGAAAAGAAACCTGTTGGTTTCCACGGTATGGCATGGCACTATGCCGCTCACGACGCGGTGATATGCCGCGCCCAACCCGCGAGGAGGATGCCATGACTGAACATTTTTCTGTCCCCCCGGTGAGGCCGACAACATCGGCCGCGTCTCCGCCCACAGCCCGCCTGCCCAACCCCGGCTGGAGCATTCTGCTGGTGCCGCTGCTGCTGGCGGCCGTGTTGCTGATTCTGCCGCTGTGGGTGTGGACGTTTTGCCGCATTGAGCCGGGCCCCGGCGAGATCGCCATTTTGATTCGCAAGACGGGCACGGACTTGCCCACGGGCCAGATTCTGGCGCTGGAACCGGGCCAGAAGGGGATTCAACTGGATGTGCTGGCCGAAGGGCGCTACTTCCGCAATCCGTATCACTGGGGCTGGCAGATTGCCAAGATCACCGACATTCCGCCGGGCAAGCTCGGCGTGCGCACACGGCTGTTTGGGCGCGATCTGGCCGATGGCCAAATCCTCGCGCCGGAGGGCTACAAGGGCATCATGGCCGAAGTGCTCGGCCCCGGCAAACACCGGCTGAATCCCTACGCCTATAATCTGCAATTGTTCGATGCCATCACCATCCGGCCGGGCTTCGGCGGCGTGGTGACGGCGTTGACGGGCGCGGATGTGCTGGCCGACGATCTGCCCGAAAAGGAGCGCAACACGTTTCTGGTGGCCGACAATCTGAAGGGCGTGCGGCCGGGCATCCTCGATGCGGGCACGTACTACCTGAATCCCTACATGGTCAACGTGGTCGAGGTGAACCTGCAAAGTCAGCGCTTCGAGTTGAGCGGTGAGGATGCCATCAGCTTCCTGACGGTGGATGGGTTCACGGTCAATGTGGAAGGCACCATCGAATATGCGCTGATGCGCAACCGCACGGCGCAACTGACGCACCAGGTGGGCGACATGGATGACATCCTCAAAAAGATCGTCCTGCCCAAGGCGCGCGGATTCAGCCGCATGGAGGGCAGCAAAAACCCGGCCAAGAATTATATCGCCGGGGCCACGCGGCAGAAGTTTCAGGACAGCCTCGAAGCGCACTTGCGGACGCAATGCCAGCCGTGGGGCGTGGAAATCAAATCGGTGCTGATTCGCAACATCACGCCGCCGGACGCCATTGCGCGGATCATCCGCGAGCGCGAAGTGGCGGTGCAGGATGCCAATAAATATGGCGAGCAAATCGAGCAGGCCAAGTCCGAGGCCGAGCTGGTCAAGCAGGAGATGCTGGCCCAGCAGAACAAGGAAAAGGTGGAGGCCGATACGCGCCGCATCCGCGCGGTGATTGCCGCCGAGCAGGAGCGCGAAGTCCGGCTGACGCGCGCCAACCGCGATCTGGAGGTGGCCAAGCTGGAAAATGCCGCCGCGCGCGCCCAGGCCGATGCCCGGCTGGTGCGCGCCCAGGCGGAGGCCGAGGTGATCCGCTTGCGCAACGAGGCGGAGGCTGGCGTGCTGGCCGGACAAGTCCGGGCCTACGGCACCGGGCTCAATCTGGCGCGCAATCATTTTTATACGAAAATCGGGCCGCAAATCCGCGCGATTTTGAGCGGCGACCAGGGTGAAGGGCTCGGCGGGCTGCTGCGCGGCTATGTGCCTGCGGCGGCGAAGGGAGGTGCCCAATGAAAAAGGGCGTGTCGTCCATTGTGGTGTTGGTGGCGCTGGGGTTGGGCCTCTGGTTCGTGTGGGAGTGGGGATTCTGCCGGTTTTATGTCGGCCCCGATGAGATGGCGGTCATCACCGCGAAAATCGGCGACCCCTTGCTGCCGGACCAAATCCTGGCCAAGCCGGGCCAGCGGGGTATCCTCGAAGATGTGTTGGGCGAGGGCCGCCACTTCCGGAATCCGTGGCTGTACGATCACGCCATCCGGCCGGTGACGTTCATTCCCCCCGGGCGGGTGGGCATCGTGACCGCGAAGGTGGGCGATGATTTGCCGCCGGGCGAATTTTTGGCCGAAGCGGGCCAGAAGGGCATTTGGCGCAATGTGCTCGGCCCCGGCAAATACCGGCTCAATCCCGTGGGTTATCAGATTGATATTGTGGATGCCATCAGCATCCCCATCGGCTACGACGGCGTGGTGACCTCGCTCTCCGGCGAGCAAACGCCGCCCAATGAGTTCGCGCAGCGCGGCCAAAAAGGCGTGCGGCGCGATGTGCTGCAACCGGGCCTCTACTTTGTGAATCCACGCGAATACAAGGTGGATGTGCTGGAAATCGGCGTGAACCAGGTTTCGCTGATGGGCAAAGGCGGCGGCGCGGTGATCACCAAGGCGGTGCAAAGCTCGCAAAATGTGGCGATGGACCGCCTGCAAAGCAACCTGCTGCAAGAGCAACAGGCCAAACGTGAAAACTACATCCGCACGGAAGCCAGCAGCGGCATGCGCCTGCGCGCGCCGGCGCCCGCCAGTAGTATGGGTGGCCGCCAGAGCCTGGTGGGGGACAAAGAAATGAGGAAAATGGACGCGCTCGCTGACTTCGTGGCTCCGGTGATGCCGGCGGAAATGCCGTCGCTCTCGTTTGTGCTGGAGCAATTCGTGGAGTTCCCTTCGCGCGATGGTTTTGAAATCAGCCTGGACATGACGGTGGAGTTCGAGCTGCAACCCAAGAATGTGGCCTGGATTTTCCGCAACTATGGCGACCTGCCAGCGGCCGTGGATAAAGTCATCATGCCGCAAATCCTGTCGGTCTCGCGGCTGAAGGGTTCGGCCTATGGCGCCAAGGACTTCATCATGGGCGAAGGCCGCGAAAAATTCCAAAGCGAGCTGACCGATTCGCTGGCCAAAATCCTGGCGGAAAAACAAATCATGATTCATGCCGCGCTCATCCGGCATGTGAATGTTCCGGGCCAGATTTTGGACCCCATTCAGCAGGCGAGTCTCGCCCAGGAACAAAACCTGACCAACAAGGAGAAACAAAACACCGCGCGCAAACTTGCCGAGCTGAACACCGAGTTGAGCCTGATTGACCAGCGCCGCGAACAGGTGGCGCAGGAGACCGAAAAAATCAAGGCGTTGGTGCGGGCCGACGAGGAAAAACAGGTGGCCGAAATCCAAGGCGATACGATGCGCCAGGCGGCCGAAATTGAAAAGCAAACCGCAGGCGCGCGCGCGGAACGCCTGACCACGCTGGGCGCGGCCGAGGCCCAGGTGGTGACGCTGGTCGAAGGCGAGAAGGCCAAGGGCGAGCAGTTGAAGGTGAAGGCGTTTGGCGATGCCGAATCCTATAACCTGTGGGTCTTGGCGGCGGCGCTGTCCGACAAGCTGCAAATCAACATCCTGCACACGGGGCCGGGGACGCTGTGGACCGACTTGGAGAAGGCCGGTCTGGCGGACATCGGCGCGGGCCGCGCCGTGCAACAAAAACAGAAATAGGCTGGGGGATGGCGGACGCGCGGCTCACGCAGTTGTTGCGGAAAATCGCGGCCGAGGCGCAGCTCACCGCCGCCGATACCGGGCGGGCCGCCTTCCGCCCGGCCACGATGGCGGCCATGGCGGCCACTCCGCGGCATGAGTTCGTGCGGGCCGCCGAACACCTCATGGCCTATCTGGACCAGCCGCTGCCGATTGGCTGCGGCCAGACCATTTCCCAACCGTACATTGTGGCGCTGATGACGGACCTGCTGGATTTGCCGCCCGCAGCCAAGGTTCTGGAAGTCGGCGCGGGCAGTGGCTATCAGGCCGCCGTGCTGGCGCGCTTGGCACGGCAAGTTCATACCGTCGAAATCGTGCCGGAGTTGGCGCGCGCCTGCCGGGAGCGACTGGCACGGCTGGGCCACTCCAATGTGGTCGTCCACGAGGGCGATGGCGGCCTGGGCCTGCCGGCGGAAGCGCCGTTTGAAGGCATCATGGTGACCGCCGCCGCTCCACGCATCCCGCCGCCGCTGATTGCCCAACTGGCGGCGGGTGGGCGGCTGGTTATTCCGGTCGGTGCGCCGGATGCCGTCCAAGAGCTGGTGGTGGTGCGCAAGGATGCCGCCGGCGCCACGCGCGCGCACACGGTGCTCGCCGTGCGTTTTGTGCCGTTGACCGGACAGGCTGGCTAGAGCATTTTCATCCATTCTGTAGCCGTTTTGTCTACTGCATTGGGCTTGGCCATGGTCAGGCTGCAGCGAAATAGCGCTGCCATTCCGGCTTCGCCTTCCCCGGCCAAGCCCGATTCGCTACGACCTCCCGGCCACATGATGTCTTCAAATGCGCTAAAACGTGAACAGCATTCCGGCATTCACGATCATGCCGGACATGTCCAAATTGACGCGAATGTCGCTCAAGCCCCATTCGGCGCGCGCGCGGGCGGGGGTGCGCACCGTGGTGTCCACCCACACATATTTTCCTTCGCAATAGAGTGCGAGGTTGGCCGTCAGTTGCACCTTGAGGCCGCCGAGCACATAGCCGCCGGGGGTGTCGGAAAGTTCCACGTCATAGATTTTGGTGACGCCGCCGCATTTGCGCGTGTATTGCCCATCAAACAGATAGTAGCCAATGCCCGGTCCGCCATACACGGAGACCTTGCCCCCCAGGGGCAGGATGCCCACCACGCCCAACTCAAACGGCATGGCCGCGAGGGTAAAACTATCGTCGGACCACCCGCAGCCCTCCTCATACATATCGCGGGAAAATCCGGAGATGTAGCCGGAGAGGCGCAAGTCCAGCGCCAAGTGATCGTGGAGGCGCACCTGCCCGATCACGCCGCCTCCCAGCGCGCCCGCGATATCGAAATGGGTCAAGTCGGCGGCATCCCAGTAGCTGACATGAACGCCAAGACTGAAGCAGGTCAGCGGTTGGCAAACCGGCGTGGCCATGGCTGGCTCCTCCATTTGGGCTCCGGCGCCCATTGCCCAGCCCAGCAATACCCACCCGCCCAGCACCATGCGTTTCATGCGTTTCTCCTGCGGGGCCGCAGCCGACCCCACGGGCAACATACGCAGGAACCCCGCCGCCGCAAAGCCGAAACACCCAGCGCGCCGCGCTTTGTGCATTGTCCGGGCGGCGGCGCTGTGCTACGGTCGCGCCCAACACACGTGAGGTTTATATGAATTCACCCCCGTCATCCCGCTGCCGCCATTGGCCCTTTTGGCTTGGTCTTGTGATGTTGGGCGGCGCGCTGGGTTTGAGCCTGCTGCTCAACCTGACCGCCGTCGGCATCCTGGTGGCCGGGCAAACCAGCGCCGCAGGAGGGGAGGGCGAAGACGAATATCCGCAGTTCACGGAAACGCATTCCTATGGCGCGGGCACCACCAAGGTGGTCCGCATCGGATTCAGCGGGGTGCTGACTCACGAGCTGGATAGCGGCTGGCTGGGCATGTCGGACCCGATCAATGCCTGCCAACGCCAGATCCGCGCCGCCCGCCAGGATGACAAGGTGGCGGCGATTATTTTCGAGGTGGATTCACCCGGCGGCGCGGTCACGGCAGCCGATGACCTCTACCGCGAGCTGATGTTGTTCAAAGAGAGCCGCGAGAACCGCAAGCTGGTGGTGCTGGTGCGCGATTATGCGGCTTCCGGCGGCTACTACATTTCCCTGCCAGCGGACCACATTGTTGCGCAACCCACCGCCACCATCGGTTCCATTGGCGTGCTGTTGCAAACCTATAACGTGCGCGGCCTGAGCGAGAAACTGGGCGTGACCGACACCACCATCAAGTCCGGCCGCAACAAGGATATGCTCAACCCGTTCCAGCCGGTGGACCCCGAACAGGTGGCGCTGTTGCAAGGCAACGTGAATGCCATGTATGAGCGGTTTGTGGGCCTTGTGGCCACTGCGCGTGGCTTGACGCCCAACCAACTGCGCCCCCTGGCCGATGGCCGCATCTTCACGGCCGACGAAGCGCTGGGGCACAAGCTGATTGACAGCATCGGCTACTGGGACGAAGCCTACGCCACCACCGCCACGCTGCTGGCGGTGAAGGACCTGCGCGTGGTGTCTTATCAATCGCGCCAATCGCTGTTCGGGATGCTCTTCAGCGCGCGGCTGCCGTTGCCGAACTGGCAGGCCTGGCTCGCCCGCGCCGCCACCCCGCAGATGCAGTACCTCTGGCAGTACCAGGGCATTTGATGAAAATGCGCCAACCGCTCCCGCTCTCGCTGGCGGGGTGGGAGTGACCGCCGGGCTCAGCGCGGTTCGGCGCGGATGGTGGTGACAAACTCCGCCATGCGTTTCATCGCTTCGCGGATGTTGTCCATGCTGGTCGCGTACGCGCAGCGCAGGAAGCCTGCGCCGCACTGCCCAAACGCATCGCCTGGCACCACGGCCACGCCCTTTTCTTCGAGGAAGCGCAGCGCGAAATCCTCGGCGGAGATGCCGAGGTCGCCGATGTAGGGGAACGCATAAAACGCGCCTGCGGGCGTGTGGCAGGCCACACCCATTTCCGCGAACGAAGCAATCAGGTAATTGCGCCGCCGGTTGTACTCCGCCACCATGCCGGCCACGGCGGCATCGCCGCGCTCCAGCGCTTCGGCCGCCGCCTTTTGGCCGGTGGTCGGCGCGCTCATGATGGCGTACTGGTGCAGCTTCATCATGTTTTCGGAGATTTCTTCCGGCGCGCAGGCATAGCCGATGCGGAAGCCGGTCATGGCCCACGCCTTGGACATGCCGTGCAGGAAAATGGTGCGCTCCCGCATGGCGGGCACGGAGATAAAACTGACGTGCGGCGCATCGTAGGTGAGCTCGGCATAGATTTCATCCGTCAGCAGCAGCAAATCATGCTGCACGCAAAACGCGGCAATATCCTCCACATCCTGCCGGGAGAGCACGGCCCCCGTGGGGTTGCAGGGGAAGTTCAGCATCAGCACGCGGGTCTTGGGGGTGACGGCCTTTTCCAGCATGGCGCGGGTCAGGCGGAACTGGTCTTCGCGCCGGGTTTCGACGCAAACCGGAACCCCGCCCGCCAGAATGATGCTGGGCCGGTAGCTGACGAAGCACGGCTCGTGATAGAGCACCTCATCGCCCGGATTGATGATGGTGCGCAACGCCACGTCAATGGCTTCGCTCACGCCGACGGTCACGAGGATTTCCGTTTCCCAGTCATATTCCGCGCCAAACTGTCGCGCGACATAGCGGCGGATGGATTGGCGCAGCGTCGGGTCGCCGCGGTTGGAGGTGTAGTGCGTGGCGCCGCGCTCCAGCGAGAACACCGCCGCCTCGCGCACCGTCCAGGGGGTGTCGAAATCCGGCTCGCCCACGCCCAGCGAAATGACGTCTTTGCGCTGGGCGACGATGTCAAAAAACTTGCGGATGCCCGAAAACGGGAGTTGCCGGACGTGATCCGCCACTCGACTTGGTTTCTTCATGGGGTTTCTCTGCGCGGTTAGGGGCTGACCTGGAGGCGTTCATCCACCTTGTCGCCATCCATCAGCACGCCATCTTGTTTATATCGTTTCAACATGAAATGCGTGCCGGTGGAGAGCACGCCATCCAACGTGGAGAGCCGTTCGCTGACGAACGAGGCCACTTCGCGCAAATTTTTCCCGGCCACGAACAGCAGCAGGTCATACTTGCCCGACATCAGGTACATGTTCACCACTTCGGGAAAGCCGCTGATGCGCCGCGCGATGCGGTCGAACCCGCCCTCGCGTTCCGGCTGCACGCGCACTTCGATCACCGCCGTCACGTTGTCCTGCTGGTACAAATCTTCATTCAGCAAGGCGCGATACCCGCGAATGGTGCCATTCTTTTCGTACTCCGCAATCCGGGTTGCCACGGCCTCCGGGGTGGAGCGCAGCATCCGGGCGATATCTTCCAGGCTCGTGCGCGCGTTTTCTTTCAATATGGTCAACAGTTCATCCATGAGGGCCTCCTCTGCCGGCATAAGCCGGCTGAAAGCGCGCACCCTACCATGCGGCCCCGCCTCACGCCAATGAAAAGATCAATGCCCATGGCTGGTGGGGGCCGGCCTGGAGCCTTTGAAGAAATCATGCAGCCGGGAGGTCGTCGCGAATTGGGCTTGGCCGTTGTCAGGCTGCCCTAATCCAGCAGCGCGCCGCGCGGCCCGGCCTTGTCGTCCCAGTTGCGCGGTTTCTGCGCGGCGATGGCGGCGATCTTTTTGGTGGTCATCTGGATGCCGCGCGTTTTGGGCGTGCGGATGGCGACTTTCTTGGGGTCGAATTCCTGCTGATGGATTTGCTGTCCTTTGCGCGGCGCATATTTCACGTAGAGCGTCGCGGGTTGGGCATCGGAGAAAAAGTGGCAGGTGGCGGTTTCCCCTTCGGGGGCGCAGGCGTATTCCTTGTTCTGAATGACGCCGCCAAACGTGAAGCGCTTGAGGTGGCTGATGCCGTCGGCCTCATAGACCAGCGTCATGACGCGGTCGCGGTCATAGATGGCGGCATACACCAGGTTTTGGTCCACAAACAACTTGGCGGGGGGGGGGGTGACCCGGTAGCGGCAGTCCTTCCACACCAGAATGATTTTGTCGTAGGACGAACAACGGAAGACCGGTTCGCCGCCATCCACATCATAGCCGAGGTAC
>CAZNGD010000075.1:0-8775 GCA_964572295.1 uncultured Verrucomicrobiota bacterium | reverse complement strand
CTATCCCCGCCAATCCATCCGGCGAAACCGTCCAGCGCGGCGGCATCCCGTATCCTCGCTCTCTCCCTGCTCGCCATCGTCTGCTTCGCCTGCGCCGCCGTCGCACAAAACAACGCCGCGCCAGACACCGCCGCCCCCCCCACCACCCCCGTCCGCATCGCCCTCCAATGGCTGCCCCAAAGCCAGTTTGCCGGATTCTACATGGCGCGCGACCACGGCTTCTACCGCGATGCCGGCCTCGAAGTCGCCCTCATCCACACCGGCCCCGGCCCCTCCTCGCTGGATTTCATTGCCCGTGGCGATGCCGATTTCGCCACCATGTTTCTCAGCGATGCCATTGTCGCCGCCGAGCAGGCCGAGCTGGTCAACATCGCGCAGTTGGCGCAGCGTTCCTCGCTCATGCTGGTCGGCCTCAAGGAACTGGGCATTCACCAGCCCGCCGATCTCGACGGCAAGCCCATCAGCTACTGGCAAAGCGCCTTCTCCGCCGCCTTCGAAACTTTTTTCCGCCAGCAGCACGTCCGCCCCGTCGCCATTCCCCAGCACTACTCGATCAACCTCTTCCTGCGCCGCGGAGTCGCCGCCTGCGCCGCCATGCAATACAACGAATACCACCGCATCTATCAGGCCGGCATTGATTACGACGACCTCACCGTCTTCCGCATGAGCGACTACGGCCTCGACTTCCCCGAAGACGGCCTCTACGCCCGCGCCGATCTCGCCCGCCAGCAGCCCGACCTCTGCCGCGCTCTCCGCCAAGCCACCCTCGCGGGCTGGGAATACGCCCGCGCTCACCCCGACGAAGTCGTGGACACCGTCCTGCGCGAATCCCAACAGGCGGATGTCCCCGCCAACCGCCCCCACACCCGCTGGATGCTCACCCACCTGCTCGACTCCATCTTCCCCGCCGACGCCGACGACCCCGCCCCGCCCGCCGGCATCCTCCAGCCCAACGACTACCAAGCCACCGCCCGCGCCCTGAAAAAAGCCGGCCTCATTTCCCGCATCCCCCCCTACACCCAATTTGCCCCCCTTGAAGGAGACACCCCATGATCTGCTGCCGCACCATTCGCGCGCGCATCATGACCTGGGTGCTGACCGTCACCAGCCTCGCGCTCATCGCCGTCATTGTCTGGACCTACATCACCTCGCGCCAGCGCCTCGAAGCCGAAATGGAATCCAAGGCGCGCTTCCTCGCCGACGGCGCCGCCCGCCAAATTGACGCCCAGCTCGGCACCCTGCAGGGCATCGTCCACGGCCTGGCTCTCGCCCTCGAAACCCGCAACCTCAACCTGCCCTTCGCCGAAGCCCGCGCCCTGCAAGACGAATGCGTCGCCGCCAACCCCGGCATCTACGGCTGCTGCATCGCCCTCGAAGACGCCGCCGCCCCCCCCGACTGGGACGACCACGCCCCCTGGACCCACCGCGATGCCGACTCGCTCACCCACGAAGGCCTCGGCGGCGCCAGCCGCGCCCACCTCCGCGAAGACTGGTACGCCCTCCCCAAACATCTCGGCAAACCCGTCTGGAGCGAGCCCTACTCCTGGAAAGGCGCCCTCATGGCGACCTACTCCGTCCCCCTCTACACCGGCCCCGCCACCAACCGCACCTTCGCCGGCGTCGTCACCTGCGACCTCGCCCTCGACTGGCTGGAACAGATGATCGCCCAGCTCCCCCTCGGCAAAGGCGGCTACGGCATGCTCATCAGCCGCAACGGCACCTACATCTCCCACCCCATCCGCCCCTTCGTCCTCAACGAAACTTTCTACAGCGTCGCCGAAGAACGCCAAGACCCCGAACTCCGCGCCACCGGCCAACACCTGGTTGCGACTCATTCCGACCTGCAAATCTTCCGCAGCATCGTCACCGGCGACCTCTCCTGGCTCGCCCACTCCTCGCTCCGCTCCGGCGACTGGATCATGGTGGCCATCATCTCCCACGACGAAATGAAAGCCTCCATCCTGCGCCTCGCCCACCAGCAAGCCGGCATCGGCATCGCCGGCCTCCTCCTGCTCACCCTCGCCACCGCCCTCATCTCGCGCTCCATCTCCCGCCCCGTCATCCGCCTCGCCAGCGCCGCCGAAACCCTCTCCGCCGGCGACCTCGACGCCCGCCTCCCCGCCCCCCGCGGCCAGGACGAAGTCGCCCATCTCACCCTCGCCTTCACCCGCATGCGCGACAGCCTCCGCCAGCACATCGCCGACCTCCGCACCACCACCGCCGCCCGCGAACGCATGCACAGCGAACTGCGCATCGGACGCGACATCCAAATGGGCCTCATCCCCAAAACCTTCCCCCCCTTCCCCGACCGCTCCGACCTCGACCTCCACGCCGCCCTCGAACCCGCCCGCGAAGTCGGCGGCGACTTCTACGACTTCTTCCTCCTCGACCCCCACCGCATCGTCCTCGCCATCGGCGATGTTTCCGGCAAAGGCGTCCCCGCCGCCCTCTTCATGGCCGTCACCCGCAGCTTCCTGCGCTCCGCCTTCCGCACCGAAACCGACCCCGCCGCCGCCCTCGCCCGCATCAACCACGACCTCATCGAAGGCAACGACTCCTGCATGTTCGTCACCCTCTTCTGCGCCATCCTCGACCTCGCCACCGGCGAACTCCGCTACGCCAACGCCGGCCACAACCCGCCCGCCATCCTCCGCCCCGACCGCCCCGACCGCCCCCTCGAATGGATCACCACCCCCCGCGGCCCCATCGCCGGCGTCGTCCCCGGCGCCCGCTACCCCCTCGGCACCTGCACCCTCCCCCCCGGCGCCACCCTCGTCCTCTACACCGACGGCGTCACCGAAGCCATGGACCCCCGCGGCAACCTCTACGGCGAAACCCGCCTCGCCGACCACCTCGCCCAACAGCCCCCCGCCGCCACCTGCCGCGACAAAACCGACGCCCTCCTCCGCAGCATCCAGCAATTCGCCGGCGGCGCCGAACAATCCGACGACATCACCCTCCTCCTCATCCGGCGCTGCACCCCCGCCCCCGAACTGCGCCTCATCCTCACCAACACCCCCGCCGACCAGCAGCACGCCATGGACGAGCTCGACGCCCACCTCGATGCCCACCCCCTCCCCCCCAAACAGCAGTACGCCGCCCGCCTCGCCCTCGAAGAACTCCTCACCAACGTCGTCAAATACGCCCACACCGACACCGCCCCCCACCCCATCCACATCCACCTCCGCCACACCACCCCACCCACCCTCACCATCCAAGACGACGGCCAACCCTTCAACCCCCTCCAAGACGCCCCCCCGCCCACACTTGACGGCGCCGCCGAAGACCGCCCCATCGGCGGCCTCGGCCTCCACCTCCTCCAATCCCTCGGCATCACCCTCCACTACCGCCGCCAACACCCCCACAACATCCTCACCGCCACCCTCCCCCCCGCCTGACCCCCCCCCCTGCTTACTGCATTCGCTTCAGGCGGTGCGGTAGGGTGGTGGTTGGCGCGGTGGATTGGCTGGCGGCGCCAAGCTCAGTAAACCAGCGTAGCGCGTCGCCCACATGCGGCAAATGGGGGTCGTGCTGGCCGTCATAGGTTTCCATTCGCACGTCGCGAAATCCGGTGGTTTTCATGGAGTGGCGCACTTTGTCCACCTTGGCGACCGGCGCGGTGTCGTCGTTTTTGCCCACGCTCAAATAGATGGGCACTTTGCGGAAGGTGGTCTGTGGCGGGCCATAAAGCTCCATGCCACGCGTGGCAAAATCCTGGTTGCAACCGCCCATCCACATGCCGATCACGCTCCATTTTTCCTTGACCAAAATGGCGCCGAGCAACCCCGACCGCTTGGCGCCGCCGGAAAAGCCGCCCGTGGCAATGGGCCACTCGGTCACCCCACCCCAGGCCTCATCCAACGCCAATAGCGCCGCCTTGGCGAGCTGCCAGCGCCATGCCGTCGAGTCGTTGGCGGGTGGCACTTGCGGGCCATCGGCGGCCAGCACAATCCAGTCGCCAGCTTCCCGCGCGCCGTCCAGATAGAAGTACATGTGATCCACCGACGAGCCATCCTGCGTGGCGGAAACCAACAGGATTTTCCAGCGTTTCTTCGGATTGAAATTTGCGGGAAGCCACAGCCCGACCACTACTTCATCGGCGGCCAGCTTTTCTTTTTCCAGCGCGGCGCGGGTTGCGGCCGACACCGGCAGGCGGAACACCGTTTTGTCGCCCGGGTTCAGCTCGGTTCCGGCAATGGAGAGGGATGGCGCGGTCCATGGCTCGTCGTGGGCTGTTGCCGCCAATTCCGCCTGTTTGTCTGGCGCTGGTGCCGCCGGGCCATACGCCGCATCCAGCAAGGCTTGATCCGCCGCCGACATCCCGTCGCGCGGAATACGAAAGAGCTGGCCTTGCCGATTGCGCAACACCACTTGATGAGCGTCCGCTTCCACCAAAATGGCTTGCAGTGTTGACCCACTTTGCGCCGTCCACACGCGGGGTTTGGTTAAATCGGGCATGTCCGC
Organism: uncultured Verrucomicrobiota bacterium; assembly: GCA_964572295.1. Classification (GTDB taxonomy): domain Bacteria; phylum Verrucomicrobiota; class Kiritimatiellia; order CAIQIC01; family Lenti-01; genus CAZNGD01. The sequence goes on along the minus strand of CAZNGD010000075.1, from coordinate 4,311 downwards.
CAAACCGTTTGCCGCCCAAAGACCGGCAACCAGAATCCAAATCGCCTTGCGATACCCCTTCATGATGACATCCCCTTATTGAGTGGAGAGCTGACGCATCCGTCCACATTTTGACACTGGCCACAGCATAACGAATTTGTGGGGCGAGACCAGTGTTTTTCTACGGGCAAACAAAAATGGGCGGACAATCGGGCCATTTAGCCTGAATAATTCACGCGACAAGCCTGGCCCAGATGCAAGGCGGGCGGGGCGAAGTTGTATGGGCCTACTGCGGGCCCCGCACAACGCGGCCGATGGGGCGGAATCGTCGCGCCGCAGGGCAACAGGAACGAAATTGAATTTGTTTCATTAAACATCCGCTTAAATAAGTTTTGCAAAGCCTTTGCATAAGCCCGCGCGGTTTGTTAGGTGTTTGTTATGAAAATGCGCAGACGTTGGGTGGTTGTGGCTGGTTTGTTGGTGGGCTCGTTGGCGTGGGGACAATCGTCGCGCAGTGGGATCGGGGCCATCCCCTACGCGGACGCGGGCGGAACGGGGGTCACGTTCCGCACCTGGGCGCCGAATGCGTCCACGGTCAGCGTGCGCGGCACGTTCAATTCCTGGGGCAGTACGGCGTTGGCCAAGGATATGCCCGGCGGCTCGTGGAATGGCTACTGGTCGGTGGATGTCGCCAAAGCCAAGGCGGGGGACCAGTACAAGTTCAAAGTCGGCAGCGCCGACAAACGGGACCCGCGCGGTGTGCGCGTGGTCAACTCGGCGGGCAATTCCATCGTCTATGATCAGCATGCGTTCGACTGGGGTGGGGCCAGCAACTTCAACGCCATCTGGCGCAATGACCTTGTGATTTATGAAATGCACGTGGGCACGTTCAATGCCGAGAGCTGGCTGCCGTCCACCTTTGATCAGTGCATCAAAAAAATCCCGCACCTGAAAAAACTCGGTGTTTCCGCCGTCCAGCTCATGCCCGTGATGGAGTTCCCGGGCGACCGCTCGTGGGGATATAATCCATCTGATTTGTATGCGGTGGAGTCGTCCTTTGGCGGCCCGGACGGGTTGAAGAGTTTTGTCAAAGCCTGCCACGAAAACGGCATCGCCGTGCTGATGGATGTGGTGCACAACCACTACGGCCCCACCGACCTTGACCTCTGGCAATACGATGGCTGGTCGCAAAATGGCAAGGGCGGCATCTATTTCTATAATGATTGGCGGGCGGATACCGACTGGGGCTCCACCCGCCCCGACTACGGCCGGGTCGAAGTCCGCGACTTCATTCACGATCAAATCAAAATGTATGTGGAGAATTTCAACATTGACGGCTTCCGCTGGGACTCGGTGTACAACATCATTTACGCGGGCGGCTCCGACAACGCCCAGGGGGTCCAAACGCTCAACGAAATCAATACGTGGCTCAAGAACAACCATCCCGATGTCTACCGCATTTCGGAAGACAACGCCTTTGATCGCGCCGTCAACTTCGAGGCGGAATGGGATCGCTATCACTTCCTGACCGACATCCGCGGCATGATGACCGACGGCAGCGACTCCAGCCGCAACATGGACACCCTTGCCTATCACCTCAGCAACGGCGGCTTCGACCGCGTGATCTACATGGACAGCCACGACACCTGCGGCGACCTCAACAACAAGCATCGCCTCGCCTACGACATTGATTCGAGCAACCCCGACACCAGCTACTGGGCCAAAAAACGCGCGCTGCTCGGCAACATGATCACGCTGGTCTCGCCGGGCATCCCCATGATTTTTGCCGGCTCCGAAATGCACGAGTGGTGGAGCTTCTCGAACGACCAGGCCATCCGCTGGGGCCGCACCAACACCTATGCCGGCATCGTCCAAGCCTATAGCGACCTCATCCACCTGCGCCGCAATCTGCACGGCATCACCGCCGGTCTCAAACAACCCGGCAAAGCCAACGCCCACCACGTCAACAACACCGATAAGGTGGTCGGCGTCATCCGCTGGGATCAGGGCGGACAAACCGACGACCTCGTGCTGGCCATCAACGCTTCCGCCACCGACCGCACCGGCTACTCCATGCCCTTCCCCTCCGCCGGCACCTGGTACTGCATTTTCAATTCCGACCTGAAGCTGTACGATGCCGACTTCCACGGCATTGGCCCTGCGGTCAATGGCACCGTCACCGCCAGTGGCGGCACGCCAGCGGCCAACCTCAACCTCGGCGCCTACTCGTTGCAAATCTACTCCAAGGCCCCGCTGCCGCAGGACTCCGCCGTCAGTTTTGATCCGCCCGCCCCCAGCGGCTGCGGCACCCAAGTGCTCATTACTTACAACCCGGCGGATGGCCCCCTCTCGTCCGCCAGCGGTGTCCACCTGCACATGGGCCAAAACAACTGGCAGAACATCACCACCGAAACCATGACCAAATCCGGCGGCAACTGGGTCCATACCTTCACCATTCCCACTCTCACCTACGAACTGAACCTGTACTTCTCGGACACCGCCGAAACCCTGTTTGACAACAATGGCGGCCTCAACTGGACCCTCCCTGTTGCCAACTGCGGCGATCTGCCTTCCGAAACCTCATGGTTCCCGCACTCCCCGCAAGGTTGCGTGCCCCTCACGATCACCTATCTGCCCAACGGCGGCCCCCTGATGAATGCCACCAGCATCTACATGCACGTGGGCCATAACGGCTGGCGCGATGTCGGCGAGCAGGCGTTTGTCAAATATGCCGACAACGATTGGCGGCTCACCTACGCCATCCCCGAAGACACCTGGCAGCTCGATTTCGTGTTCAAGGATGGCACGGGCGATCAGGGGCGCGTGTGGGACAACAACGGTGGCAAAGATTGGCACGTGACGGTACAAAACTGCCTGCGCTTGGATGAGCCGTTCATCACCATCACCAACCCCGCCCCGCTCACGGCCGTCAGCCATGCCGTCACCAACATCCAGCTCCAGGGCACCGCTGGCTTCCTGACCGGCCGCCTGACGTGGAGCAACCAGCTCAACAGCCTCACCGGCAGCGTGGCCTACGCCACCAATTGGGCCATTTCATCCGTGCCGCTGGCGGAGGGCGTCAACGTCATTCGCGTCACCGGCACCAACTCGTCCGTCAACCTCAACAACGGCGCGTGGGATTCGCCCACCAACAGCATGTACGTCTCCCTTGCCCCCAACTGGACCAGCGGCGCCAACGGCGGCCAGAAGTTCAAGGCGTGGGAGATCACCGGCGACGGCTCCGGCTTCCTCGCCGTCTCCAATACGTACTGTGCTATCGGCCCTTACGCATGGGGCCTCCGCGCTCAGGATGGCAAGTTCGTCCAAGCCATCCGCCCCTTCTCCGCCCCCTTCGTCCCCGGCGACAAATTCACTTTCTTCTTTGAGAACGGCGGCGTTGACGGCGGCGCGGGGAATAGTTCCGTCGGTTTCTCCTTCGAGAACCGATTCAACCAGCGCCTCACCCAGGTGCTCTTCGACGGCGGCACCACCAATTACGTCATCAACGATGCCGAATGGAAGAATACCGGCATCCCCTGGGGCAACTCCGCCCGCTCCTGCACATTCGAACTCCTCACCGCACAGACCTACCGCCTCACCATTGGCGACAAACCATTCACCGGCGAATTTGCCGAGCAGTCCGAACAACTCGTCTCCCGCATCCGCTTCTGGAACTGGAACGCGGGCGGCGGCGACGAACGCGCCGTCTTCATTGGCGCCCTTGCCATCACCGGCGCGCCCTTGCCGGTGGTGACCTACGCCGCCGAAGTCGCCGTCACCCGCACGCCATCCGCGCTGCGCGAGGCCACGTCACTGGTGATCAGCAACGGACAGATCATCGTCACGGTCAATCAGGCGAATGGGCTGCACAACAACATTTGGTGGGCGGACACCTTGCTCACCAACCGCTGGAACTGGTCGTTGCTGCCCATGGAGGAATATCAAATCAACGGGCAGACCATCACCTTCACGCCGGCCGCTGCCGTGCTGTTCCGGCTGTATTCCTTCGGCAAGCCGCAGGAACAATAGTCGCGTCCCGCGGACCTCAGGAAGAACAGCCGTGGCCGCTTCCGGTTGGCTTGCAGGGCTGGAACGGTCGCAGACCTTCCCGCCTTGCCCGGCGACAATGCCCTATCGCGCCGCGAGCGGCTGATAATCGCGCCGCGGCGCCACGCTCTTGTAAGCGGGCCGAATGATTTTGCCGCCGTTGGCCAGTTCTTCGATCCGGTGCGCGCTCCAACCCGCGATGCGTGAGAGGGCAAAGATGGGCGTGAACAGCTCCGCCGGGATTTCCAGCAGGCGGTATAAAAAGCCCGAATAGAAATCCACGTT
>CAZNGD010000074.1:0-8885 GCA_964572295.1 uncultured Verrucomicrobiota bacterium | reverse complement strand
ATGAAGAGTTTTCGCTGGTCATGGAAATGCGCGCCACGGCCGAGCCCGGGACCATCCGCACGCATAAACCGCTCGCCATTTTTGTGCCGTCCAAACGCCTCGAACTCTGGCAAACCGGCCGCTCGCGCTCCAAGATTGCCCTCAAAAAATCCAAGTTCCGCGATGTGGAGCTGGATATCTACCGGCAATACATTCTGATTTACGAATGGATCAAAGGTGCGGCCTGCACCGAACCTGCCGCCATTGCCGCCGCGCTCGAATCCGGCTATCCCGATGCCCAGGCCCTCGCCAGTGATATGCTCCAGCGCTCCATTGCCGATATGTGGCAGGCGGGCTACCGCGTGCTGGATGTCAAACCGGAACACGTCATTGTGCGCCCGCGTCCCGATGGCGGTCTGCTGCGCGACCGCCGCGGACGCACGGCCTACGCGCTGGTGGATTTTGAGCTGCTCGCCCGCACGCCGGAGCATGAGGAGCAAGTCAAGGGCGCGCGCCGGCAGACCTATCTGGAAAGGCAACGCGACCGCTTTGTCGCCCCGGCCGACCCGGCCCTGTTCCCGGAACATCTGCGCCCCATGCGGATTCTCGGCGTGGATTATGTCTATGGCGATTGCGCCAGCACCCGCGGCAAACTGTGGGTGGTGGGCCGCGACCCCCTCCTGTTTGATTATTTTCAACCCGAACGCTGGCGGCGCACCCCCCGGGCCAGCTTGTCTGACAGCGCGCAGGTGTATCACACCAAATCCAAGGATGGCATCGAGCTGGTCTGGAAAGTGGCGCACGTCGGCGATCCCGTGGAGGCCACGCAACAACCGCCCGCGTTGGTTGAACACGGCTACAACAGCCCTTTTGAGGAGTTTGCCTACGCCTTCCAGTTGACGGCCGCCGGGGTGCCCACCACCTACCCGCGCGCCATCTATATGCTGGGCCACCAATCCACCCTCCCCCCCCAATTTCTGGATCAACGCCGCTACGTCAGCCATCAGGATATCCGCCCGCCGGATAACACCCCCGTGCTGCAGCGGGAACGCAATTATATTTGCATCTGGGGCTATTGGAATGGACTCGATGAAGTGTTGGCCCGTGAAGATCGCCAGCGCCCCCACTGCCGGGGCGTCAATGGCGCACAGGCTTTTGCCCAAGGGCTCATCAGTCCCGTGGAGCACGCGGCCTGCGTGGTCAAGATGACCCGCCTGCTGGCCGCCGCCGGTTTCGAGAGCACCAATCCGCGCGACACCCATTTTCTCCTGACGCTTCCGCCCGACGAAAGCCTGATGCGCGATCCCGATGGCCTGCCTGCCGTCCGCCTCTGCAACTTTGAATTCCTGCGCCCCATCCCCTTCCGACCCACAACCTGACTCCGCCACGCCAGCCGCCGCCCACGCGGCGAACGCCGGCGGGAATTGCATTTTACATCTCACACGCTATGCTGAACCGACAATGAATCCTCTGGCCAACATTCGTATTGTCTTGGTCAATCCGATTTACGGCGGGAACGTCGGCTCGGTCTGCCGCGCCATGAAAAATATGGGCCTGTCGCAACTGATTCTGGTGAATCCGCGCCCCGGAATGAACTTCGAGGATGCGGCGGCAATGGCCTGCCACGCCGGCGATATTCTCCAATCCCGCGTGGTCTGTGCCACCACGGCGGAAGCCGTCGCGGACTGCGGCCTCGTGGCGGGCACCTCGAATCGGGGCGGGCTCTACCGCGACCATTCCCTCACGCCGCGCGAATGGGCGCCCCGCCTGCTGACGGCCGCGCTCGATACCCCCGTGGCCATTCTCTTTGGCTCCGAAGACAACGGCTTGCTGCTGGATGACTTGGCGCTTTGCACGCAATTCATCCGCATCCCCTCCGACGATGCCTACAAATCCCTCAATCTGGCCATGTCCGTGATGATTTGCGCCTATGAGTTGTTTGTGGCGAGCAACACGTTTGAGCCGCCCCAGGAACGCTCTGCGGAATGCCCCTCCTCCATGCGGGAGGCCATGTTCGCCAAGTGGCGCACGGCGCTGCTGGCGATTGGCTTCATGACGCCGGACACCGCCGACCACATGATGCTCGGCATTCGCCGCATTCTCTCGCGCGGCACACTCACGGAAAAAGATGTGCAAATCCTGCTGGGCATGGCCTCGCAAACTCAATGGGCCGCCAACCAATTGCCCCCCAAGCCATGAGCACGCAACGCGTTTTGTCCATCATGGTGGTCACGCTCAATGAGGCGCGGCATTTACCCAGTTTGCGGGCGGCGCTCGACCGCCTGCAATTGCCGCCAACCTGGAGCCTGGAAACCATCCTGGTGGATGGCGGCAGTCGCGATGACACCGTGGCCATTGCCCGCGAATTGGGTTTCACCGAGTGCCTGGTATATCCCGGCGCATCCATCCCGGTGTGCCGTAATCACGCCTTGCGCGCCGCCCGCGGCAATGCGTTGGCGTTTCTGGATGGCGATTGTCTACCCAGCCGGAGTTGGTTGGCCGTCGCTGCCCCATGGCTCGGCCAATCCACGCCGGTGCTGCTCGGCTATCCGGTGCGCCCCTCCGTGACCGGCAACTGGATTCAACGCTCGTGGCACGCCCATTGGCATCATAAAAACCCGGCGGCCACCAGCGGCCAGCGCGAACCCATCCGGCAAGAGGCCTTCCGTTTGTTGACCACGCGCAATATGCTCTTCAATCGCGAGTTGCTCGCGGTGATTCCGGCATTCGACGAAACCCTGACCACCGGCGAGGACACCGACTTCGCCTTTCGCGCCTCACAAGCCGGCGTGGAAGTGGTGGCGTTGCCGGATTTGGAGGTCACGCACCTGGGCGAACCGGCCACCTTGCGGCAATACTTCCGCCAACAACTCTGGCACGCGAATCGCCGGGCCTATGCCGGCATCCTGAAAAGCTCCGGCGGGCGCGCGGGCGCCAATGCCATTTTCTTCACCCTATCCTTTTTGATTTCGCTGCTGCTGGCCATCGGCAGCGTGGTGTTGGCCGGGCTGCTCACGCCGTGGGCGTTGCTGGGCGTTCTTCCCCTGTTGGCGGTCACCGCCATTCCGGCGGCGCTGATTGCCGACCGCGCCCGCTCGCCATGGCTTTTTCCCCAACTGTGCGTGCTGTATTTTCTCTACGGCCTTGCCCGCAGCGCGGACTTGATCGGCCTGTCGCCACATAAAAAATCGTGGAAATCCTAGCCATGCCCAGCATTCCCCAATCGCTCACCAGCCTCCAAAATCCGGGAGTAAAGGAAATCGTCAAACTGCGCCAACGGTCGCACCGCGACGACAATGCCCTGCTGATTGTGGAGGGCTACCGCGAAACCAAGCGCGCCCTCGATAACCACATCCCCTTTCGCAAACTATTTTTCTGCCCGGCGCTCTACCAGGGGAAAAACGAGCCGACCATTGTGGCGCGTGCCGCGGAGCTCAACGTGCCGCTGTGGGAATGCAGCGAGGCGGTCTTCCGCAAAATCGCCTACCGCGACCGCCCCGAAGGCCTTTTGGCGCTTTGCCCGCAAATCCGCCGGACGCTCACCGACCTGCGCCTCCCCCCCAACCCGTTCATCGTGGTGGCTGAACACATCGAAAAACCCGGCAATCTGGGCACCATGCTCCGCACGGCGGATGCCGCCGGCGTGGATGCTTTTATTGTCTGCGACCGCTGTACGGACATCAACAACCCCAACGTGGTTCGCGCCAGCATTGGCACTCTGTTCACGGTGCCGGTGGCCGAGGCCTCCACGCCGGAAACCATCGCCTGGCTGGCCGCGCAGCAGATTCGTCTGGTGGCCGCCACCCCCCACGCCACCCAACTCTATACCGCAGTGCCAATGACTCAACCCGTGGCCATCATTCTGGGCGCGGAGCAGTTTGGCTTGAGCGACACGTGGCTTGCCCAGGCCACCGATCAGGTGCGCATCCCCATGCTGGGGCAAGCCGACTCACTCAATGTGGCCGCGGCGGCCACGATCCTGCTGTATGAAGTGGTCCGCCAGCGTCAACTGGCGGCCAACACCTGAAAGGCCAACTCCCGCGCCGTGGTCGGGCAATCGGCCTGATACTCCAACAGGCTGCCGGTCAGCGCTTGGATTTCCCGGAAGACCCGTTCCGGCAATGCCGCTGGCAGGGTGTCGCCCTGCATCATCTCGATGGCCCGCAACGCGGGGGCCGAGACGGCCCGACCGGCATCCGCCGCGCATCCCGCGCAACGCAGCGCCCCGTGCGCCACATCCCAACGCCCCCCCTGCTCGCGTAAATCCCGCCGACATTTCGCGCAAGCGCGCCAGTCGGGCGCCAGCCCCAGTTCATGCAGGAGCAGCAGCTCGAAGCGCGGCAAAAAAGCCGGCCCCGGGGTGCGCGCGGCGAGGAGATCCAGCGTCCTCTCCAGCAGGTCGTAAAGCCCGCGCATGGCCGGGCCAAAGGGCACGACTTGATCCACCGCGTGGGCGGCGTAAGACGCCACGGCGCAGGCCCGCCAATCGGTGCGCAATGACGCGCGGGCATCCAGCGGGCAGCATTCTTTCAGAATGTGCAGGTTGCGCTGTTCGCGGGCATAAAACAGAACCTCGCACGTATAAAACAAATCGAATTGGCCGAGGAGTCCGCTACGCGCCCGTTGGCTGCCTTTGGCCAGCGTGGCGAGCTTGCCATGCGTCGGCGACAACCACACGACGATTTGCGAGGTGTTGCCGTAGGGATACGCGCGCAGGACAATCGCTTCGTCTTGGATGATCATTGATTCGTCAAGGCGGACCACAGGTCCGCAGTTGCTTTCAGCCAGGTCGTTTCCCGCCGCCGCATGGCTTGTCGCCGCGCGGGGGTGTCATCGGTTGCGCCGGCCAAGTGGTCCAAGCCATGCGCCAGATAAAGCGCCAGCTCACGGGCGGCGCCCCCGGCCCGGCGGCATCCTTCTTGTTGGGCGCGTTCCGCGTTGAGGATCAACTCCGCCGTGGCCGCGCTCACGCCGGGAACCGCCGCATAGGCCTGCGTCACAACATCCGTTTGCTGCCGCACGCCAAAGCAGCCGGCTTTGAAGTCCGGCATGGCGGCATCATCGGTCAGCAGAATCGTCAGCTCGGCGTAGGGCGGTTCAGCCGGAAACGCCAGCGTTGCCAGCGCCCGCGCCAGCCGCCGGAGCGACGGGAGGTTGAGGGCCAGCGCCTGCTGCTGGTTGCGCAAGTGGATTTTCACGGGGATAGGCATTCCTTCCATGGAGGATATTGGTCAGATGCAAAACGAACGATTCCTGAATCTGGTGCAACTCGGCCAGCGTCAGTGGCGACGTGTCCAACTGGCCATCCAGCAACTTGTCACGGAACAGCGTCGTCACCATTTCCTCAATGCGGTTGGGTGTCGGCTTTTCGAGCGAGCGCGATGCCGCCTCCACGGTATCCGCCAGCATGACAATCGCCTGTTCGCGCGAAGTGGGGCGCGGGCCATCGTAGCGGAAGCTGTGTTCCAGCCCGCCATCTTCGGCCATCCCCGCCTCTTGCAGCGCGCGCCGGGCCACTTGATAGAAATAAGAGGTCAGCGAGGTGCCGTGATGCATGGTGATGGCGTCGCTGACCGTCAGCGGCAGCTTATACCGCTTGGCCAGCGTCAGCCCCTCCTTGACGTGCGACTGAATCACCAGCGCGCTCATGCTGGGCGCCAAACCGTCGTGCGGGTTTTCGCCGCCGCGTTGATTTTCGACAAAGAAGTCCGGCTTGGTCAGCTTGCCGACATCGTGGAAATACGCGCACACCTGCACCAGCAGGCTATTGGCTTGAATGCGCGCGGCGGCGGCTTGCGCCAATGCGCTGACCATCAGGCTGTGGTGGAAGGTTCCCGGCGCTTCGATGGCCAGCCGCTGCAACAACGGATGCCCCATGTCCGTCAATTCCAGCAGGGTGATATCCGTGGTGTGCTGGAAGAGCCACTCCAGAAATGGCAGAATCAGCAGCGCCAACAACGCCGACAGCACTCCGCTGACGATTCCGGTGGCCACCTGAATCAGGAAGGTTTTCGTCACGTATAGGTAGAGCGCGGCCAACGCCAGGGCCACCACCCCCTCCAACAACCCCACCGCCAAACCGGTCCGCATGACCTGCGACCGTTTGCGCACATTGCGCAGCAGCGCCACCGCCAGCACGGACCCGCCCACCCCCAGCAGCAGCAACTCGAAACTACGGTCGAATATCAGCGCCGTGGCCAAGCCGCTCCAGAGCCCGACGGCCAACGCGGCTGGCGGCCCCATCATCAGCGCGGCCAGCATGGACGGCAGGGCAATGGTGATGGCAAACGGCGCCAGCCAGGGCGGAATCCAGTACAAGTCCGTGGACAGCCAGCGGAAGGCGCTGGCCTGCACCAAGGCCAGCAACGCCAGCAGGATGAGCAGCCCCTTGCGCCGGGAACGGCCATACACCCCCGGTTGCGTGCTGCGCAGCCAGCCCACGCAAATCACCAGCACAATCAGCATCAAGGCGGCATCGCCGCTACGCTTCAACCGGCGGTCGGCCAAACTTTCCTTTTCCGCCAGTTTGCGGTTGTGCTTGCTGATGTATTCCACGGTTTGCGGCGTGACCGTGGCGCCTTCTTCCATCAGCGTGGTCCCTTCGCGCACGGTGATCATCACCAGCTCCACGCTATTTTGGGCCTCCAGGCGGCGCGCCTGCGTGGCGGCTTCATCATATTCCAGATTCGGCTGCAAAATGGGCTTCACCAAATCTTCCAGTTCGCGCAGCGAGAGGTCGCCGCCAGCCTTGCCCAAGCGCCGCCGGGCGGCTTCCGCAAAGGCGGCCCGCGCCTTTTCCGGGGTCAATAAACCTTCCCGCTGGACCGTCCGCACGCTCGGATTGCCGTTCTCCAGCGAATGCAGAATATCAATCTGCGGGTGGGGCAACGGGCCGTAGCGTTCATTTTCCTGATCGGTGGGCGCCAGAATGCCTTCCAGCCAAATATCCGTGAGGCTGTCGCGGAGCGCGGCCAACAGTTTTTCATCCTCGCTCGCGTTGCGCAGCGGGCCGTCCGCTTCCGCCAGCGCTTTTTCCATGCTCCGCCGCGCGGCCTGCAAGGAGCCCGATGTCATGGCAAATACGGGAGTCACCGCATCGGCCGCCTGATGCCGGAGCAGCTCGGTCACCGACAGATTGACGCAGTCAAAGTCATACGCGGCCACCACCGTGGCCGGGGCGCGTTGGCCGGGTGCCAGGCTGGCGTAGCCCCGCCGGCCGACCAGTTGGATGCACAGCACCCCCGCCATCCAGAGCGCCAGCAACAGCGCCACGTTGCCGGCGATGCGCCAGCCTCTCACGCGCAATGACTCCGCCGGGGCCGAGGCCGTGCGCGCCGGTTGTTTCTTGGCAGTTCCTAAAGCCATATCAGTTCGTTCCTCCGCCCCCGGCTCCCTTGTCGCGCCTTTGATAGGCTTCGATAATCCGCTGCACCAGCGGATGCCGCACCACGTCGGCGGCCGTCAGGCGCACCACCCCCACGCCCGGCACCTTCCGCAACAGCGCCTCCGCCTCCAGCAGCCCCGGCATCTTGTTCGTGGGCAAATCCACTTGCGTCAGGTCGCCATTGACCACGGCCTTGGAGCCAAAGCCCAGGCGCGTGAGGAACATCAGCATTTGTTCCCGCGTGGTGTTTTGCGCTTCGTCCAGAATCACAAACGCGCGGTTGAGCGTCCGGCCCCGCATATAGGCCAAGGGGGCCACTTCAATCACGCCGCGCTCGACCAACTCCGGCACATTTTCCGGCGGCATCATGTCTTGCAGGGCATCATACAGCGGCCGCAGATAGGGCAGGATTTTTTGTTGCAAATCGCCCGGCAGAAAACCGAGCGCCTCGCCCGCTTCCACGGCGGGCCGGGTCAGAATGATCCGCGCCACCTCATTTTTAAGCAAGGCGGAGACCGCCATCGCCATCGCCAGCCATGTTTTCCCGGTGCCGGCCGGCCCCAAGCCAAACGTCAATTCGCTGTCGCGGATGGTCGCCAAAAACTGGGCCTGCCCAAAGGTGCGGGGAAACACGGGGGCGCGGCCCGGTGCGACATCAATCCGCATGCCGGCCAGGCGATCAAACTCCGCGCCCCGGCCCGCCACATAGGCGGCCCGGGCATAGTCCACCGCCTGCCGGGTCAAGGCCATCCCGGCCATTCGCGCGCGGCGCAAACCCTCCACAAACGCTTGGGCCGCCGCCACCGCCTCCGCCGCGCCGGTGAGTTTCAGCCACGTATCCCGCGCCACGGCCTTGACGGAAAAGGACTGCTCCAAGCCGGGCAGATACTCCTCCCGCAAGCCGACAACCTCTTGCGCCTCGCGCCCGTTATCAAAATGAATGGTCTCTTCCTTCATTTACCGACTTGTCTCCGTCTGCGGCGCGGCTTTCTGGCGCCAATGCGGCGCGTAGCGCCCTCCATAATTCCGTCAAGGCCTGCGGGATCACCCGCACCTGCCCCAGCAGCGGCATAAAATTGGTGTCGCCGGCCCACCGTGGCACCACGTGCAAATGCAAGTGGTCCTGCAGGCCGGCCCCCGCCGCGATGCCTTCATTGATGCCCAGGTTGAAGCCATGCGGCCGCGCCACGCGTCCCAAAAGCCGCTGCCCCAGGCCAGCCAAATCCAGCAGTTCCGTGCGCTCGGCCGCAGTCAATGCGCCCAACCGGCCAATGTGGCGGCGCGGCACCACCATCAGGTGCCCGTTGCCATACGGATACCGATTCAGCAGCAGCAGGCATTTCCGCCCGCGTTGAATCACCAGATTGCGGGCATCGGCCCGCGCCCCCTCCCGGATAATCCGGCAAAGAAAGCAGCCGGGCTCCGGCGGCGCGCGAAAAAACTCCATGCGCCATGGGGCCCATAAATTATGTGCGGTCACAAAATCCGACATGCTCCGTAGAATACCCCATCCCGCGCCGGC
>CAZNGD010000073.1:7211-8960 GCA_964572295.1 uncultured Verrucomicrobiota bacterium | reverse complement strand
CACGAGCCCATTCCGTTGAGCTCCAACGCAGGCCATTGGGGGTATTGGCGCCCAGTTCCACCCAACTATCTTTTATGGTGAGGCGAATCGTGTTGCGTAACGTTCTTGTCCGACTCAGCTCCACCCGACACGGAATCTCCCGCCCCTGCCATGTGGCATTAAAACGGAGTTCGCAATCGGCCTCCACGCCGTTGGTGGAATCGTCCAGATAATCCACCAGCCGAATCTCCGCGCCCGTCAACCACCACAGCAACCGATCAACCAAATGACTCCCCGTGTCCACCAGAACACCCCCGCCCGCCAAGCGACGATCCAGCAAATAGCGGGATTGCAATTCCCAGTCATAATGGCCGCCCTCTTCCGCATCAATCGCCACCACCCCGCCCAGCCATTCTTGCTGCAGCATGGTTTTGACCAGCCGGGAAGCCGGGTAATAACGGCGAAAGACACCGACCGCGAATACGGCCCGGCGGGCGCGCGCCACATCAATCAGTTGCGCGGCATCGGCCGCCTGCAACACCATGGGTTTTTCCACCAATACGTGAATGCCTTGCGCCAAAAAATGCGCGCACATTTCCGCGTGCAGGCTATGCGGCGTGGCAATCAGCACCGCATCCACATCACGCAGCGCGCGAAAGTCGTTCACCGCCTGCCCGACCGGCCAGCGCGCCTGAACCGGCGCCAAAATCTGCGGATTCACATCCACCAAACCCGCCAGTTGCAGTTCCGGCACGTCCGCAAGCGCGGGCACATGATATTGCTGCACCACCGACCCACAACCAATCACCGCCAACCGAATCATGTCCTTCTCCGTTCCGTCCACTCGCGCAGCACCGCTTCATGACGCGCCAACCAGGGCTGACTGTCAAAATAATCCACCGCGCGCTGCCGGGCCAAGCGACCATAGTCCTCGCGCGCGGCCAAAATCCGCACCACGGCATCGGCCAATGCCGCGGCAGGAGGCGGACGCGGACGCTCCCAATCTTGTTCCGAGGGGATGCCGATGCCTGCATTCCCCACCAGTTCGGGCGTGCCGCCGGTCGCGGAAAAGGCAACCGGCAGGCCACACGCCATGGCCTCCAACACAACCGACGGACAGACATCGCTGTACTTCACGTGCAAAAAAACGTGGGCGCGGTTGAACAAATAAGGAGTGATGTCCGGAGTATAGGGTCCGGTTAATTCGATGGCGGCTTGCCACTGTTCCTTGGCGATGCGTTGTTGCGTCGCGGCGAGAGCGGCCGGCGCAATTCGGCCCGCCAACAAAAGCCGGGCCGCAGGAATCTGCCGCCGCACGAGTTGGAAAACATCCAAGACCAGCGGCAGGCGATAGGCATCGTCGTGCGAGCCAGCCGCCAGCAGCACCGGGCCGGGCTCGCGGCGTTCCGGCAACGGCCGATAGAACGCCGTATCAATCGCGTTATACAGCACTTCGCCCGGACCTTGCCGCTCGCCCAAAAACAGATGGGAGGAACGGCGGGCAAATTCGCTTTGATACAGCACATGGTCGGCCTGGTGGAATAATTCACCCATCGCGCGATTGCCTTCTTGTGCCGCCGCCGCGCCATAGGAGTGCGGAAAAAATGCGCCGTCCTGATTCCATATAATGGGAATCCCGCGCCGTTGCGCAGCGGCAAACACCGCGGCCGCCTGCGGATGATGCGCGCTACTGACCGCATAGACCGCGTCGCATTCGGGAAAGCGATGCGGAAAGCGTTCAGCCAACCACAAATACTTGACGGCGCCACC
>CAZNGD010000073.1:0-7201 GCA_964572295.1 uncultured Verrucomicrobiota bacterium | reverse complement strand
CATGCTCAGCGCCACCACCACCGGTACGCGCCAGCAGGGGCGCTTGCGGGAAATGGGGATGCACGTAGGCAACGCGCAACGAACCGTCCGGGGCGGCAGGTGCCCGCCGGATGAGCGTTGCCAACTTGCGCA
This sequence comes from uncultured Verrucomicrobiota bacterium, assembly GCA_964572295.1. Taxonomy (GTDB): domain Bacteria; phylum Verrucomicrobiota; class Kiritimatiellia; order CAIQIC01; family Lenti-01; genus CAZNGD01. The sequence goes on along the minus strand of CAZNGD010000073.1, from coordinate 7,069 downwards.
CCGCCCGTTGCTGCCGTTCGGTCCGCCACTCCCACAACCGCCGCCCCAATGGACTCAGGAGGCGACGCCACCAACTCGTTGGGCGGGGTGTACCACTCATGACTGGGCCACCATTGGTCCAAAGAACTCGCGCCACAGTTCATGTTGCGCTTCATAGCAGTTGGCGGCGGCGGTTTGCGCGCCGCCGGCCAATATCGCGGCCCGCAACGTGGAATCGGTCAAGACCTGTTCGGTCCAATGGGCCAACCCTTCACGATCTTCCCGATCCACCAGACATCCGTTGCGCCCGTGTTGCACCAAATCCGTGGCCTGGCCAACCCGGGTGGAAACCACGGGCACGCCGGATGCCATGGACTCCAGCACGGCCTTGGGGCCCCCCTCCTGACGCGAGGTCACCATGTAGGCATCCAATGCGTGATACATGTCCGCCGTGTCCCGATACGCCCGCAACTGCACATGCCGGTATGGGATTCCCGATGCCGTGAGTTCGCGTTTGACATACCCGCGCGCCGGCCCGGTGAGCAACACGTGGACGTTCGGCAGGCGGGCCTTCAGCAGCCGCAGCGCGGCCACCAAGACATCCGGTCCCTTGATCATCTTGGGCTCCAGACCTTCGCCCCACCCCACGCCATCTTTTTGGAAGGAGCCCACCACCAAGGCCTCCTCGGGCAAGCCGAGGCGTTGGCGAATACGGCGGCGCTGTTGCGGCGTGGGCGGACAAAACCAGGCCTGCTGGAAGCCAATCGGAATCACACGCACTTTCTCCGGCGCGATCCCGCTGGCCAACACCACATGGCGCATGGCGGCATGGCTCACTTGGACGCGGGTGAGCCGCTCATGCAACCGGCATAAATGATGATAGACCTGATCGAACTCCGGCGGTCCTGATCCCGGCAGGCCATGGTAGTAGGCCACTCCCACGCGATGCTGCCGCCAGTCGGGCGGATTCAACAGCACAAACTGATCCACGCAAAAAAGCGCCTGCTGCTGGCAGTGGGCCTGCCACGCGCCGGACACCACCGGGATGCGCACAGCCGCGCACACCCGGGCCACGGCTTTCGCTTCCACATCCAACGTCCAGCCCGCGTAATCGCGATCAATCATCAAGCGGGAATAGGGCCGCCACCGGCGCGCCACCGGCGCCATGAGTTGCGCCAGTTTGCGCCGACCTACGTATTGCAGCAGTTGGAGTTTTGCCGCCATGGTCAACGGCCTTCCGGAACTGCAGGCAATCCCATGGCCGCCAAATACGCGGTGGTGATCGTTTCGATGTCGAACGTGGGAATGCGCGCCTGATAAGCCGCATGATCGCGCGCCACCCGTTCCAACAGCGCCGGAATTTCATCGGCCACGGCGAAGGTTTCCCCGCCCGCGCCCAACAGCTCCGGATGGCCGCCGCTGTTCAGACAAATTGCCGGCAGGCCACACGACAGCGCCTCAATGAGCGAATTGGAACAAGGGTCATTCCGACTGGCGGTAATATAAACATCGCTGGCCCGCAGCAACTCGGCCACCCGTTCCGATGCCGCCGGCGGCGCGACGCGAATGTGACGCGGCTGCAGGGGCAGGCGGCCGATGAACGTGTACTCGTAGCGGCTCCAATCCAAGTGCTCATCCAGCCAGGCGTACACCTCCGCCCCCTTGTTGGGGTTGTCGGACCAGCTCGTGGACACCAAACGGATTTTGCGCGCCGGGGAAATCGGCTCGCGGCCGCGCGCGTGAAAAATGAGCGGCTCGGGCGCGTTCCCAATCACCTGCGCGTGGACCGGCGCAAACCCCAGCGCCTGATGCTGCGCCAAACTGTACGCCGATTGAAAAATGGTCGCCGCCGCGAATTGCCGGTTGAGCTCCCACGTCACGCGATCGGTGCCATCGTCGAAGCCGCGATAGGTCGCCAAAGGCCCATCCAGCCGATGCACCATCGGGATGCCCGCGCGCCGCAACCAGCGCAGCCGTTCGGCATCAAAGTTGAACGAGTTGAACAGCACCGCGCGGGTCGCGCGGGAGATGGTGTTGTTTTCCACGCGCCAACCCCGTTGGCGCAGGCAACGAACCAGCGCGCGTAAAAACTGGTGGCCGCCGCCGTCCGGGGGCGGCGCGAACTGGTGGAAAACGGCAATGTCATACGGCGGCCATGATGCCGTCAGCCGCGCGGCCAAATAACCGGCGCGTCGTCCCGCTCGCTGCAAGATGCCCTTGCCGGGGAAGGATCTCATGCGCCGGTTTCCAGCCAATCCACAATGCGGCGCGCCGCTTGGCCATCCCCGTAGGGATTGCCGCCGGCGGCCATGCGGGCATAGGCGCGGGGATTCTGCGCCAACGTCCGAACTGCCGCCACAATCTGCCGGCGATTGGCGCCAACCAGTTTGGCGACCCCCTGGCGAATGCCCTCGGGCCGCTCGGTCGTGTCGCGCATCACCAGGCACGGCACGCCGAAGGTGGGCGCCTCCTCCTGAATGCCGCCGGAATCCGTCAGAACCAACCACGCCCGCTTGAGCAGGGCCACCATGACCGGATAGTCCACTGGCCGCGCCAAGTGAATGCGCGGATGTCCGCCCAGCAAACGGCGCACCGGGCCGCGCACACTGGGATTGAGATGCACCGGATACACCAATTCGCAGTCCGGCCATTCGTCGGCGATCTCGCGCAGCGCGCGGCAGATTTGTTCGAGGCCGGCGCCAAAGTTTTCGCGCCGATGGCCCGTCACCAAAATCAGCCGCCGCCCCTTGCCCACCACCGGCACATCATCCGGCCACGGCGGCGGATATTTTTTGACCCGTTGCACGGCCCAGTGCAGGGCATCCACCACCGTATTGCCGGACAAGCAAATCGCGGACGCGGGAATGCCTTCCCGCCGCAGATTCCGGACGGCGCGCGCGGTCGGGGCAAAATGCGCGTCCGCCAGCACACTGGCCACGCGGCGGTTCACTTCCTCGGGAAAGGGCGAATACTTGTGCGCGGTGCGCAACCCCGCCTCCACATGCGCCACCCGGCAGCCCCGATAGTAGGCGGCCAGCGCGCCGGCCAGCACTGACGTGGTGTCGCCCTGAATGACAATCCAGTCCGGTTTCCATTTGGCCAACACCGGGTCCAGCGCGGTGAGCAGCCGCGCGGTAAGCGTGGCCAACGGTTGATTATGCCGCATCACCCGCAAATCGCAATCCGGCTCAATGCCAAAAAATTCCAGCATGGGCGCGAGCAACTCACGATGCTGCCCCGTGATGCACACCTTGGAGCGGAACTGATTCCGCCGCCGGTCCAATTCCCGCAACACCGGCGCCAGCTTGATGGCTTCGGGCCGGGTTCCTAATATCGTCAGTACGGTTTTCACGGCCTCATTCTAGCGGATTCGTTTCTCCACTTCCGCACAAATATAATCCGCCACGTGTTTTTTGTGGTAGGCCCGGGCGGCAAAGTCCTGGCAGGCCTGGCCCATGGCCGCCAGACGCGGCCCATCCGCCAGCGCCTCACGCAACCATTCGGCGCGGGCGCGGATTTGCGCCGGCGACAGGCGAGTCAGCACCCGATAACTGGCGGGATCTGCCAACGGTGCCGACTCATCAAAGGCACCGGTGCCGGGCAACAGTTCCAGAAAGTGCTCGCCCGCCACGGGCATGAAAGGCGCGGGAGTCTCCGTCAACGGCGCCTGCTCAATGAGCAAGGGGCGTCCCAGCACAAAACTTTCGGATGCCTTCCACGGAAACAACGCATGGGGAAAGGTGCAGACGGCGGTGAGCCGCCCCGCCGTCATCCGCCGGGAAAAAGCGCGACGCGACAAATTGCCATGCACCGTCCGCCCATCTTCCAGCGCGCGATTGGCACGGCTGGTCAAACGGTAGTAGCCGGAGATTCCGGCTTCCTGCAACGCCTGCATCACGTGCCAGCGAATCCAAAAATGATACGCCGCCGGGGTCAGCGGTTCGTCCGCATGCTCAAACGGCGAGCGCCCTCCATCCCGGACAAGGTTCGCATACACCCCCATGACAAAACACACATCGTAGCGCGGCCGGTCCCGCCGCCAAAACCGGCGGCGGCGCGCATCGTTGATGAAGTCGGCCAGTCCTTCCGAAAAAAACAAAAACGGGGCCAGCTTTTGGGTGTGCTCCGGCAGACCGGCCTCATTAAGTATCCGCCCGGCAAGGCCCCGGTGCAGGTTGGCCTTGAAATAAACGGAGCACAGTTGGAGCGCCGCCAAATCAAATAGTTGAACATGATCGCTCATGTCGAAAAAGACCCAGTCGCGTCCCCAACGCACCCAACAACTTTCATGTTCGCGCGGATGGATCACGCGCGGCAAGGGCCGCGGCTCGTCCGTGTCGCGCGCCCCGGCATGCGCCACCAACGCATTGAGAAAATGACCGTAAAATCCGTTGAATCCGCGCCGCTGGCGCAATTCGGGTTCATGGATGCGGATGGCGCTCATGATGGGAGCAGCCGCCCCAACTTGGACGATTCCGGCCCGGTGCCCCACGGGGCCCATCCGCCATCACCGATCCAACCGATTTGCTGACCATTCATTGATTGCCCGGCTCCCTGCACAGGAAGCTGCTGTTTTTGAGATTCAACCATAATCAGCGGCAGGGGCGCAAGAATCGAGGACAACAGCCTATTCGTGTTCTCGGAAGCCCGCGCGGCTCTGGACAAAGGTCTTATCCGTCCAGACCATGGCGATGTCGTTGGCCCCTTCGCGAATCACGACGGCCAACCGATAGGCGCCGGGAGCCATGGCGACCGGAGAAAAACGCACTTGGAAGCCCGCGAGTACCTGCTGGCCTGGAACCCCCAGGATATCCCGGACATCGCGGCGCTCAACTGCGGCGGTGCCCACCCGATACCAACCCGCCTCCCCTTTGAAAAGCAGATCGCACTCGGTCAAGGGCGCATCCGGCAAACGCCACGCAGCAGGCGGCAGCGCCCACCCCACCACCGTGACCATTTCCAGCCGGGTGTCGGGGCTGACTTCCAAGCGATCAATGGCATGGTCGGTTGTCGGCAACCGGGCTGGCACCAGCGCCGCCCGAATCACGAAATCCCCTTCCCGCGCAACCAAGCGAACCACCCACTCCGTGGCCAGCGGCAACCAGACAAACAGCAGGGCGGCGATCCCGAGCGCCAGCTTCCATTCGAGTGGCCAGCGTCGTTTCATGGGACTAATCCCGCCAAAGGCCGCCGGCCCTCATGAACCGGGAAGTCGGCCCCATAGGTTTCATTCAAGACGCGCCATAGGGTGTCCATGCCTGAAAGGCCTTCGATGGGCAAAGGCCGCCCCCGGTAATAAACGGCATTGAATATCCGGGCCATGTCATCCACCGGCAAGGTCATCTCGCGCCGATATCCATGATCCGACTGCACGATTACGATGCCGTCAGGATTCGCGGCAACGATTTGCTCCAACACCGCGATGATCCGCCTGGCGATGAATTGGTATTGCGTCAGATAGAAATGATCAACCTGGACCGAGCCATCATCCTCGCGCCATGCGCCATCCGCCTCAAAAAGATAGGGCGCATGCGGGCAGGCAATGTGCGCGAAAGTGAAACTGGGGGCCTGGCGGATGTTCGGGTCCGCCAGCCAATCCAAAATCCCCTCCACCATGCGATTATAATAGTGCTTGTCGCGCGGCCACACCGTCAAGAGCGGCGCCAGGGCCGAGCCCTTCATGACGCTTTCAAACACGGTGTTCCCCAGACTCACCCCCCCGGCATAAGACGGCAGTGCAAACGAATGGTCGGCGATGAACGGCGAGCTCACATTGAACAAATCGCCCAGCATATTGGCGACATACACCGTATAACCGTGGGCTTGAAAATAACGCATCAGCGCGGATTCCGCAAAATAGGTGTGTGGGTCCAAATCCGGCGTATTCACATATTTTGTGATGCACCCATCGGCGGCGACGGCGTAGCGAGTCACCTCCGCCGGGAGCTGCAATCCGATCAACCCCGCCAATACCTCAATCGTCATAAACGAGGGATTGTAGCTGCTCCCGGAAACAGCAAAACCCCGCTGCTGAAGATACTGCGCCAATTCAACGGGTTGCCACCCGAAGTATTTCTGCATTTGGGCAAAGGACGCGAATTCATCCAAAATAAGATAATAGACATCCGGCCGATCAGACGGGTCCGTGGATGGCTCAAATTTGGCCAACGCCGCCGGCACGCGCGACTGCGGCGCGAGGCGGCGGACAAGCACGGGCACGGCACCCGCCGCATTGTACACGATCAGCAGCGCAAACAGGCCCGCCAGCCATTTCCGATATTCCAGAATTTTTCCCTTCCCTTGCCGTGCGCGATATCCGATCAGCAAGGCTCCGATCATGCAGGCGGCGACGACGCCCGGGAATAGATGCCAGTAGCGGATCGTCTCCCATTGCGCGCGCACGGCGGTTTCCAGCGGCTGCCAGAGCGCCATGAGTAAAAGCGCCAGTTGGGCCGTCAATGTCCCGGCCGCGAAATCCCAGGCCAGCAAGCTGAAAAAAAGCCAGACGAGCAACGCCACGGCGAGAAAAAACAGGACCGGCAATGGGAGTTGCCCAGCGCTGACCTCGCTCACATTGCGGCAGTAAATCAACAGCACCGGATACAGCGCAATGATGAGCACATACATGTACTCGCCCAAAAGCGGCACCATTCGTTTTTTGTACGCGATAGTTGACACGGAACTCAACGGCCGCTGGCCGCGCTTTCTCCTACATCCACTTCTGAATACACTCCCGCAGGGCATCCACGTACCGGGGCCAAGCCCGTTGCGTCACGACATGCCGGCGCGCGGCTTCGCCCAGACGCTGGCGGGCCTGCGGCTGCGCCAGGAGATCATCCAGAACCGCATTCATACTCGCGTGGCTTCCCGGTTCAAGCCAGCGCATATTCACATCATCCTGCAGCCCGTAGCCGGCGCGAATGGCGCCGACCCGCGACACCGCCACCGCCTTGCCCAGCGCCATCCCCTGCAGCAAGGTCGTGGTGGCGCCGCTATAGGTATTTTCCTTCACCGGCAACACCAGAACACGCGCCCCGGCCATCATATCGCGCACCTGCCTCACGGGCAGTTGAACGTGCACCGTCACGTT
>CAZNGD010000072.1:0-9080 GCA_964572295.1 uncultured Verrucomicrobiota bacterium | reverse complement strand
AACCGCGCTTTTCTGGATGCGCAGGCGCGCGGCAATGTCGCGCTGGAGGATGCGCTCAACGCGCCGGTGAGCGGCGTGGCCTGGGGCGCGTTGTCCTTCATTACCTACCGGTATCGGGCGAGCCAGGAAAATTATGTGGCGATGCTGAACCGCTACGCCACGCTGGCGCGGCGGCTCCATGGCGCGCGGGCGGCAATGGATGTGGGCCTGATTGGCGACTATGCCGCCATCCCGCAAAACGCGGAGCGCGCGGCGTTGTTCGGCGGCGACGCGGATTTTTACGCCTATCTGCGCGGGATGCGCGATGTGCGCGATCTTGAACAGGCCGTGGGCGTGGTGCTCGGCTGCGGCGTGCGGCGCGTGAATCTCTACGCGCTTGACGGCGCGGCCACTTCCGTGGCGGGCACGGAAGCCTGGTTGCGCGCGGCGAACCGGGCGCGCCCCCGTGGCATCATGGCGCGCTGGACGCCGCTGCGTTCATGCCAGTATGGCGCGCTGGGCGCGTTGACCGAAAAAATGTTCCGGTGGACCACCGGCGGCACAGGAAAAGCATATGAAAAAAAAGAAAAACCAGAATCGTAAATTGATCTTGGCCAGCGCCAGCCCACGGCGGCGCGAGTATTTCCGGCAATTGGGCTATCCCTTCCGGGTGGCGACACCGCGCACGCAGGAACAGCCGCGCCGCGGCGAGGATGCGGCGGAATATGTTTTGCGCAACGCGCAGGAAAAGGCGATGGATGTGGCCCGGCGAGTCTCGCCGGAGGCCGTGATTGTGGCGGCGGATACCGTGGTGGTGCTGCGCGGCAAAATCATGGAAAAGCCGCAATCGGCGCGCGGCGCGCGCACGATGCTGCGGGCGCTCAGCGGCCAGGTGCATCAGGTCATCACCGGCTTTTGCGTGTATGAGCCGGCGCGCCGGGGGCCGTTGAAGTCGTGGGCGCAGGCCGTGGTGACCGATGTGGAGTTCAAGAAACTCAGCGATGCCGAAATCAAGGCCTACATCGAAAGCGGCGAGCCGATGGACAAGGCGGGGGCCTACGCCATTCAAGGCCGCGCGGCTTACATGATTCGCCAAATTCAGGGGTCCTACACGAATGTGGTGGGGCTGCCGATGGCGGAGCTGGTGGCCGTCCTGACCGACGAGTTTGATTTGCACCCGACGTTCATCGGTCGGGCGCGCGCGTAAAACGGCGGACGGTCAGCGACTCCAATCACACCACCGGGTGGCCTGCCTGGCGCAGGCTTCCGGTGGTGTTTTTATTGATCGCCAAGGGAGGGGCCGGTGGGGGCCTGATGCAGGGGGGCGGTCGGCGCGGAGAGGTCGGGCTTCAAGTCGGGCCGCAGGTTGGTGCGGAAGGGGGCGGGCCCCGCCGGGAGTGCGGTCCGTCCGGCCGGGGGCAGCGGCATCTGGAATTGAATATCGAATAGTTGCCAGTCGGCTGCCGCCTTGCGGTACACCATAATGATGGGGCGGGTGGCGGAAAGTCCGCGCACATCCACGCCCAAGCCGAGGGTGTCGGGGGCCAGCGGCCGACAACGGGTAATCTCCCAGGCCGCGGGCATGCCGGTGATATCCACGAAACCCTGCGCCTGCTGCAAGAAGTCCAGCAGGGTGGTTTTGGCGCGATATTCCGGCGCGCACGAGTCATAGGCTTCGGTCAGTTCGCCTTGCTGCCAGCTTATCCAGAATGAGTTGATCGCGGCTTCGACCTCTGGCGGCGGCGGCAGATTCGGCAGTCGCGCGGGGGCCATTTGCCGATTCAACTCTTCCAGGATTTCCGGCGCCACCTGCCATTGCTCGCCCAGTTTTTTGATGCCGAGTAAAAACGGCTTTTCCGCTTGTTCAGGGGTGCGCGTGTTGACGTTGACCAGAAAGCCGTCCATGTTGGCCGGGGCGGGGGCGTAGCCCTGCACGGCCCACGTCATGCCGGCCAGTTTGGCCTGCTGCATGACTTCCAGCAGGATGGCGCGCAGGCGGCTGGGATTCAGATCGTGCAGTTGCAGTTGCGAGGAAATCTCTTCCAGTTCGCTGGCGGTCAACTCCGGATTGTGCGCTTGCAGTTCGGCCAGGCGGCGCTCCAGCAGATATTGGCGCATCCCGCGCAGATCATTGAGCGCCAGCGCCTGCGACGTGTTATCGGCGGCCAGCAATTCGAGGTAGTGCCGGACGAAGTCGCTCGCGGCGGCTTCCGGCGGCTCCGGGGTGAAGGTGGGCGGGGTGGCGGATTGGGCGTGAATCCCCGCGCTCCAACAGCAGGCCAGCACGATTGATAACGCAATTTTTTTCATGGCAGTACCCTTCGGGTTGAACGCCGCCGGCGTTGGCCGGTCAGCCGTCATGCCGGAAACTATGCCGCAACCGGGGCGCCAAGTCAAACGCCGCCCCAGCCGCCGCCGTGGCCGAAAAGGGCCGCAAAAGGGGTGATTGTGGCCCGCAGGCGGGGAAAATCGGGGCGGTTGCGCCGCCTCCGAAAAAGGGGGCGGCATGGCCGCGACCGCCCCGCCGGTGGCCGGGTTTCGGGCGGGCGAAAATAATTTGAAAGTTTTGATTGAAATGGGAAAAGCGTAGCCCATAATGCGCATCGTTTGTTTCAGAAAAATGCCAAACGGCTGGTCTTAAAAACGGAGGACATACAGGGCTGTGAGCGAGTTTCTGGAGTTCCAGGATGTTTCTAAACATTATGGCGATGTCAAAGCGGTTGATCATGTCTCGTTGACGGTCAAGCAGGGCGAATTTTTTTCGCTCTTGGGCCCCAGCGGTTGCGGCAAGACGACGCTGCTGCGCATACTCGCGGGCTTTGAACAGCCCGACACCGGGCGCGTGCTGCTGGGTGGCGAAGATGTGACGGACCAGCCGCCGTACGAGCGCAAGGTCAACACCATTTTCCAAAGCTACGCGTTGTTCCCGCATCTTTCCGTGTGGGACAACATTGCCTTTGGCCTCAAGGTGGCCAAGCGGCCCAAACGGGAAATCAAGGATGAGGTCGCCAAGATGCTCACCCTGATCCAAATGGAAGATCAGGCATGGAAAAAGCCGGATCAGATTTCCGGCGGGCAAAAGCAGCGCGTGGCCATTGCGCGCGCGTTGGTGAACAAGCCGCGCGTCCTGCTGCTGGATGAACCGCTGGCGGCGCTCGACCTGAAGCTGCGCCAGCGGATGTTGATCGAACTCGATCTCATTCACGATGAAGTGGGCATCACCTTTTTGTACGTGACGCACGATCAGGGCGAGGCCATGAGCCTGTCCGACCGGATCGCGGTGATGAAGCTCGGCAAAATCGAGCAGCTCGGCACGCCGGAAGAAATCTATGAGGCGCCGCGTTCGAGCTTCGTGGCCGCCTTCATCGGCGACACCAACTTTTTTGACGGCACCGTGGCCGAGCCGCTGGAAAAGAATTCCGTGCTCAACGGATTTCTCGCGGCGGCGGTGGACCGGGATTACAGCCGCCTCAAAATCGAGGACTTCCCCGATCTGGAATGTTTCAACGACAAACAGATCAAGGAAGGCGAGCGCGTCTTCCTGAGTATTCGTCCGGAAAAAATGCGCATTTCGCGCGAGCGTCCGGCGACCACGCCGCACCTCAACATCATTGCCGGCACGGTCGAGGACGTGATTTACCTCGGGTCGCAAACCAAGTATTGGGTGCGCACGGGCGACTACCGGATTTCCGTGATCCGCCAGCACAGCCGTTTCCTGCTGGATGAAAAACCGATCCGCTGGCACGAGCAGGTGTGGATCAGTTGGCACGCGGATGACGGCTTCATGCTGGAGAAATACAGCGCGCAGGATGAAAACCTGATCCAACTGCCGCCGGAGGAAGTCGGCGAAAATCTACCCGGCGTCAATGGCGCCGATTTGGCGGGGAGCGCCCCGGCGCGATGAAAGCCCAACGCCGGGTCAAGGTCTTTGAATGGCTGGTCACCCTGCCTTCGCTGGTGTGGCTGTCGCTGCTGTTCCTGATTCCCACCGTGTTGGTGTTTGCCATCACGTTCAAACCCGCCACGCCGTACGGGGGCATTGGCTCCGGGTGGACGTGGGAAACGCTGCGCACGCTGGGCAACCCGAATTATCCGGCCATCGTGTACCGCACGATTTGGCTGAGCGTGGTGGTGACCGCGTTGTGCATCGTGCTGGCCACGCCGATGGGCTACTACATGGCGCGGATCAGCCAACGGCGCCGCCAGTTGATCCTGCTGTTGGTCATTCTGCCGTTCTGGACGAGCTTTCTGGTGCGCATTTTCGCATGGAAGGTGCTGCTGCATCCGGAAGGCCTGCTCAAGCAAGCGCTGGTATTTCTGCACCTGTGCTCGCCGGATACGTCGCTGCTGTACAACACCTTTGCGGTGCTGCTGGTCATGGTGTACACCGAGTTGCCGTTTGCCATTCTGCCGATTTATGCGGCCTCCGAAAAATTCGACTTCCGGTTGATTGAGGCCGCCAAGGACCTGGGCGCGACTTCGTTCCGCGCCTTCCGCGCGGTGTTCCTGCCGGGCATCCGCGTGGGCCTGCTGACGGCGTTCCTGATGGTGTTCATTCCGTCGTTGGGCTCGTACGTCATCCCGGACATTGTCGGCGGCCCCACCAGCGAAATGATCGGCAACAAGATTGCCCAGCGCACGTTTGTGGACCGGAATCTGCCGCACGCGGCCGGGCTGTCCGCGCTGCTGACGCTGGCGGTGCTGATCCCCATGGTCACCATCACCTCGCTGCGCCGCAAGGAAAGTCCGCAGGCCACCTTGCGCGAGGAAGGGGTTTGAGGCCATGAAACCCAGTCGCGTGCCCATGATCGTCACCTGGGCGGTGATCGTGTTCTTTTATCTGCCCATTGTGATTTTGGTGGCCAATTCGTTCAATTCCTCGCGCTTTGGCGGTTCGTGGGAATCCACCTCGTTGAAGTGGTACATCCGGCTGATGCAGGAGGATGACATCTGGCATGCGCTGCAGAACACGCTGCTCATTGCGCTGAGCGCCACGTTGATTTCCATGGTGCTGGGGACCTCGGCGGCGTTTGCGCTGCATCGTTTTGCCGGCAGCCGCCTGCAAAAGCTGCACTACAGCATCATCTATACCCCGCTGGTGTTGCCGGAAATCCTCATGGGCCTGAGCATGCTGCTGTTTTTTGTGGCGCTCAAGGTGCAACTAGGGCTGGTCACCATTGCCATCGCGCACGTGACCTTCTGCCTGTCCTATGTGGCCATGACCGTGCTGGCCCGCCTGCAGGACTTTGACTTTGCAATCGTGGAAGCCGCGCAGGACCTCGGCGCGGGCTGGTGGACCACGGTGTGGCGCGTGCTGTTGCCGATGCTGGCGCCCGGCATCCTCGCCGGCGGCCTGCTGGCCTTCACGCTGTCCATTGATGACTTTGTCATTTCGTTCTTTGTGGCGGGGCCGGGCTCGACCACGCTGCCCATCAAGATTTACAGCATGATCAAGTATGGCGCGCCGCCGCTGATCAACGCGCTGTCCACCATCCTGCTGGTCATCACGTTCTCGTGCGTGATTCTCAGCCAGTATCTGGCGCAACAAAAGCCGAAAGCCGTCCCATAACCACAACCCCAAGGAGACCCTCCCATGATGCTGAAAAGAATACTGCTGGCGGCCGGCTGTGCCGCGCTCCTCACCGCGCTGTGCGGTTGTGCCGACAAGAAACCGGTGCTGCACGTCTACACGTGGTCGGACTACATCAAACCGTCGCTGGTCAAGGAGTTTGAGCGGGCGAACGGCTGCAAGGTGGTCGTGGACACCTACGACTCCAACGAGGCCATGTACGCCAAGCTGAAGGCCGGCGCCAAGGGCTATGACCTGCTGTTCCCCAGCAGCTACATGGTCAAAATCATGAACGATCAGGGCATGCTGCAAAAGCTGAACCATGATTGGCTGCCCAATCTGGGCAATCTGGACCCGAAATATCTGCGCATGGCGTTCGACCCGGCGATGGAGCACAGCGTGCCCTACACGCTCACCGTCACCTGCCTGGGGTATCGCGCCAGCCGCGTGCCGGACTTCGAGCCATCCTGGAACATGCTCGACCGCACCGAGTACAAGGGCCGCATGACGATGCTCAACGATCAGCGCGAAGCCATTGGCGCGGCCCTCAAGTTCCTCGGCTACAGCCTCAACACCACCAACGATGACGAGCTGGCCGCCGCCCAGGAAGTGCTGGTGCGCTGGAAGAAGAACATCGCCAAGTTCGACAACGAGCAATACAAGAACGGCCTGGCCTCGGGCGAGTTCCTGCTGACCCATGGCTACAGCGGCGACCTCATGCTGGTGCAGAGCGAGGAAGAGGACATCGAGATCGGCGTGCCGCGCGAAGGCAGCGTGCTGAGCTTTGACGACATGGTCATCCCGACCGATGCCACGCAAGTGGAGTTGGCCCACGCGTTCATCAACTTCATTCTGGAGCCGCGCGTGGCCGCCGAGCTGACCGAGTTCATCTACTTCCTGTGCCCGAATGTGCCCAGCTATGAACTCCTCAGCGATGAGGTGCGCGAAGACCCCATCTTGTTCCCGCCGGACGATGTCGTGGCCAAGCTGGAAATGATTGCCGACCTCGGCGCGGACAACATCAAGTACACCCATCTTTGGGACGCCGTTAAGGCCGCTGAATAAGCCGGCCCGGCGCCTGCCGCGCGCACGGATTGAACACTGGCCCGCAGGCCGCCCGTCCAACACCGGGCGGCCTGCGGCCTGTCTTTGTCATTGTGCCGCCGGGCGCGGCGGTCCTATACTGTGCGCATGGATATCAACGCAGATTCCGCCGGAGCCGCTTCGCCGAAAGTTTTGTTTGTCGCTTCGGAATGCGCGCCATTTGCCAAGAGTGGCGGGCTGGGGGATGTGGTCGGCAGTTTGCCCAAGGCGCTGCGCCAACTGGGGGCGGATGTGCGCGTGGCGCTGCCGCTCTATGACTCCATCGCGCGCGATCAATATGGCCTAGTGGAGGAGCCGTCGTGCCGCGTGGTCTGCGGCGGGGGCGAAGTCAACGGCTGCGGGGTTTGGCGCGGCGTGAACGCGGGCGATGTGCCGGTGTGGTTCATCGAGCACAATCGGTATTACGCGCGGCCGGGGCTCTATGACGACCACGGCGCGGAGTACGGCGACAACGCCTTCCGCTTCGGCCTGTTGTGCATGGCGGCGGCGCAGGTGTGTCACGATCGCCATTGGCTGCCGGACATTGTGCACGTGCACGACTGGCCCACGGCGGTCATGCCCGCGCTGTTGGCGGCCTGGCGTCAGGCGGGCACGCCCTTGGGCCACGCCGCCAGCGTGCTGACCATTCACAACCAGAGCTACCAGGGCTATTATCATCCGTCGGCGCTGGGCTACCTGAACCTTGGCCCGGAGTATTTCACGCCGGATGGTTTGGAAGCCTGGGGCAAAATCAACCTGTTGAAGGGCGGCATCAACTATGCCGATGCCGTCACCACCGTCTCGCCGACCTATGCGCGGGAAATCCTCAGCGAGCCGGGCGGCAACGGGCTTTCCGGCTACTTGCAGCGGCGCGGCGATGACTTCACCGGCATTCTCAATGGCGCGGACTACGACGTGTGGAATCCGGAAACGGATCGCCTGATTCCCGCCAACTATCGCGCGACCTCATTGATCGGCAAGGGGCAGTGCAAGCGTGAGTTGCAGGCCCAGATGGGTTTGGCGCAGGATGCCACCATTCCGCTCTTCGGCATGGTGACCCGGCTTGCCGCCCAAAAAGGAACCGGCCTGCTGCGGGAAGCGTTGCCGGCGGCGCTCAACCAAATGCAGTGGCAACTGGTCGCGCTCGGCTCCGGCGATCCCGACGACGAAAACTTTTTCCGCTGGCTGGCCCGCGCCTATCCGGGCCGCGTGGCCGTGGAAATCGGATTTTCCGAGGAGCTGTCGCACCGCATTCAGGCGGGCAGCGACTTCTTTTTGATGCCCTCGCTCTTTGAGCCGTGCGGGTTGAGCCAGTTGTATGCGCTGCGCTACGGCACGTTGCCCGTGGTGAATGCCACGGGCGGGCTGGAGGATACCATCATCCAGTATAATCAGGGTGAAGGGCAGGGGACCGGCTTCAAATTTTATACCCCGGAAGCCAACGCGCTACAGGCCACCATCGGTTGGGCGGTCAGCACCTGGTATGACCGGCCGAGCCACGTCACCCTCATGCGCGAGCAGGCCATGGAGCAACGCTTCGAGTGGGCCATGTCCGCCCGCAAGTATCTGGAGGTGTACCAGCGCGCGTTGGCGAAGCGCGGAGGCTGACCGTGGCGCTCCCGACCGTGGGCATTGTCTTGGCGGCGGGCGCCTCGCAGCGCATGGGCACACCCAAAGCCCTGCTTCGCGGGGCCGATGGCCAGCCGCTGGCCGCGCGCCAGGCCGCCGTACTGGCGGCTGGCGGCTGCGCGCCGGTGGCCGTGGTGCTGGGGGCCGAGTTTGCGCAAATCCGCCGTGAGTTGCCGGCCGATTTGCTCCTGCTGGAAAACGCGCGCTGGGCGCAGGGGCGGGCCACTTCCGTGCAAACCGGCCTCGCCGCATTTCCCGAGGCCACGGGTTTTCTTTTTTTGCCGGTGGATGCCGCCGGCATCCGACCGGACACCATTCGCACAATTCTGGCCGCGGCCGCGCAGGAACCCACGGCGGTTTGGCGGCCAGTCCATCAGGGCGCAAAGGGTAATCTGTTGTGGGTGCCGCCTGCGGCGGCGCGCGAGTTGCTGACCCTGCCGCCGGCTGCCCGGGTGGATGACTGGGCGCGCCCGCGGGCCCGTCCGCTGACCGTGGACGACCCGGCCATCTTGCGCAACGTCAATACTCCCGCCGAGTGGGCGGCATTCCTGGCCCAATAAAAAAGCCGGCGGAAAAATCCGCCGGCTTGAAATTGGTATTGAATTACCAATACATCGGTTCGCTCCAGTCGGGAGCCTTGTCGGCCACGCGCGGCTTCAAAACCGGCTTGGCCGCTTCTTTGGGCTCAACCGGCTTGGCCTTGGGAGCATCGGCCTTCTCCTCTTTAACCTGAGGCGCGTCGGCTTTCTTCTCCTTGGCCTTGGGGGCCTCCGCCGCCCTCTTTTCCCGGAGCATGGAACGCTACCGGGCGGCGGAAGCC